>JAUXQA010000407.1 GCA_030683195.1 Rhodoferax sp.
CCTAGCCGATTTGGGTCAGTACGCATGCTCTACTTGCGCCCCTTTAACTGCGACCTGACCGAATGCTCCCTGTTTCCCGATCTCTCCTGGCGGCGCTTGCTGTCCTCTCCACCACTCACAGTTAAGCTGCTGCTGATTTTGCCGAATGCCCCCAGTTCTTTGCTAACAAGAAGTCGCCGATCATGGTGCCCCACCCGATGCAACGAGCCATTTTTTAGGACGCTTTTGCGACACTGCACTCAGGGGAGAGCAAGACCGCTGTGTAGGTGGCTCAGAAGCACAACCGGGCCTCAGTTGAGGATGCTGATGAGAAACGCAAAGACAAGTTCTTTGCCGACGCCTGACTGAGGTCGGCCGAACGGGCGACACTGTCCGACTACAAGGGGATTGGCTGGTCCAGAGGCGCCGGCCGGTGACATGCCCACGGTGCAAGCCATGGCGCAGAGTTTCAGTCTCGCGAACATGGTGCCTCAGGCTCAGAAGCACAACGGGGGCGCATGGGCCAAATCGGTGGAGGCGGCAACCCGTAAATACGCAGGACGCGCCAGTGGCAATGTGTATGTCATCACCGGTCCGGCTTACTCACCGAGCATTCAGGAGAGTCCAGGTATTGGTGCGGGCCAGGTGCGGGTGCCGAAGTACCTCTTCAAGCTGGTGTATGACCAAGACACCAACCGGGCCTGGGCGCACTGGCATTTAAATGACGATTCGACGAGGGGATCGCGGCCGATCAGTTATCTCGAGTTGGTCAAACGCACGGGGATCAATTTCTTACCGGGGGTTGCTCCGTTTGATTGAAGGCGATATGCACGCGACCTTCATGCCGCCGCCCGCTCTCGAATCTCATCCAGCACCCGCACCATCTCCGTCACCCTGGCCGGCAGGAATAGCGCCTCTGGCCCCTGCTGGCTGATGTCAGTAAACGGTGATTCATACAGCCGCTCCGCGTCCATCACGCCGTTTTCCGTCAGGTACTGAACAATCAGGTCGATAAATTCCAGTTGGCTGGCGGTGGCCGTGGTGCCGATTACGAACTGGCTGAACGCCTGTTTGGCGGTCTCCCGGTCTAATCCCACCAGCGAACGGATGAAGATGCCCAGGCCGTGGCTTTGGTCGGTAGCCTGCTGGATGACCTCGGCCGACCCGCCAGCCTGCACCAGCATCTTGCCCAGCTCGTCCAGGTCAGAGGGGGTCAGCGGCTGGTTGCGGCGCAGGCGTTGCAGCGACAGGTGACTGTCATGGGCCTTGAGGAACTGGCGAGCCTTGTCCTTGAACTTGGCCAGATTCATGCCAGTGCTGACGCCGGGCAAGATAATTGGAACTCCAATGCCAATTTCATCAGGGAATGCCGTGTAAACGATGTTCTTCTTGCTTTTCTCAATCAGCTTGATCAGGGCGCGCAGCTTCTTGCGGGCCGCCTCCAGCATGGCGATGGTCACGTCTTCCCACCACTCGTCACCGGCCACCGACTGAATCAACACCATCTGGGCCTTGATGGCGGGAATGGCATCTTGCTCTTCCAGGGCGCTGGCAATGGCCTGCATTTGCTCACGCAGGGACACAAAGCCCGGTTGAGCTTGCAGGATGGCAAGTTGGGTACACAGCACGAGCATGTCGAAGCGCTTGGCCTCTTCATCGTTGTCCAGCAAGGCCGTGGGCAGGTCTGCCACTTGCTCACTCAACTCTTGCAGGCTGTCGCTGTCCAGCGTGTGCCAAGACGTCAGCTTGGCGAATCTCTCCACCGACTTGCGCCTAGGCCGCACCACAAAGTTGTCCAGGTTCATGGCGGCTACCTGCTGGTGCAGAAAACCACTCAGCTCGCCACGCAACTGCGCATCGGTCAGGAGGTCACCATACGAAGCTTGGGCCTCTGACACCTTCGGACTGGCGGCCACCCGTTTGTCCAGCTCGGCAATCATCTCCAGCCGCGCCCGGAATAGCCGGGTACTCAGCGGCACCGGGGCTTTGCCCGCGTCAGGTGGCAGTTCCTGGTTGAAGAACTCCAGATTCTGGCAATAGTCAAAGACGTTGAAGAACTGTTTGTCTTGACCCGGTCCATACAAGTTTTTGCACAGGCGGGTGCCCCGGCCAATCATTTGCCAGAACTTGGTCTTGGAGCGGATGACCTTGAAGAACACCAGATTGACCACCTCCGGCACGTCAATGCCGGTATCTAACATGTCCACCGAGATGGCGATGTGCGGCATGCCGTCCTTGAGGGAGAACTCATCAATCAGGCTCTGTGCGTACTCGGTCTTGTAGGTCACCACGCGGGCGAAGGCGCCTTTGTACTCAGGGTAATTGGCATTGAAGCGCTCGGCAATGAACTCAGCATGGGCATTGTTCTTGGCAAAGACGATGGTTTTGCCCAAGCGGTCACCGCCGGCCACTTTCTCGCCCTGGGTCATCAGGTGGCCCAGCACCTTGTCCACGGTATCAGTGTTGAACAGCCACTTGTTCAGTGCGGCGGAGTCCACCGCATCGGGGATGTTGCCTTCTTCATCCCACTCCAGTGCGTCCCAGCGTTCTTTCTCATCTTCCGACAGGTCCTGGTACTTGATGCCCTCGCGCTGGTACTTGAGCGGCACCGAAATCGCACGGGGTGGCACCAGATAGCCCTCGGCCACGGCTTCGTCCAGGCCATACACATCGGTGGGTACGCCACTCTCCAGGTCAAATAGCCCGTAGGTGTTGTGGTCAATCTCATCCTTGGGCGTGGCGGTCAGGCCCACCAGCATGGCATCAAAGTATTCAAAGATGGCGCGGTACTTCTGGTACACCGAACGGTGCGCCTCGTCGATGATGATGAGGTCGAAGTGGCCGACACCAAATCGGCGCTGACCGTCGGCGGCATCGTCAATCAAACCCATCATGGTCGGGTAGGTCGAGACAAACACCCGGCCATCGGTGTGCTTCTCGGTCACCAGATTGACCGGCGATGAATCGGGCAGGTGCGACTTGAAGGCGCCTACTGCCTGCTTGACCAGCGCCACGCGGTCGGCCAGAAACAGGATGCGCTTGGCCCAGTTGCAACGCATCAGCACATCGGCCAGGGCGATAACGGTACGGGTCTTGCCGCTGCCGGTGGCCATCACCAGCAGGGCTTTGCGCTGGTTTTCCATTTCCAGCGTTTCGCCAATGCGGCGCACAGCCCGGTTTTGGTAATAGCGCTCAATGATGTCGGGGTTGATGACCGCTTCGGCGAGCTTCTTGCGGCTGCTGCGGCGTTGAATTAACAGCGCCAGTTCCTGTTTCTTGAAGAAGCCCTGCACCGCACGCGGCGGGTAACTGGCATCGTCCCAAATCCAGTGCTCGTAGCCATTGGAGTAAAAGATGATGGGGCGCTGGCCGAACTGGGCTTGCAGGCAATCGGCGTACAGCTTGGCCTGCTGCTGGCCCACGGCGGCGTCCTTGCGGGTGCGCTTGGCTTCCACCAGTGCCAAGGGTTTGCCGTCATCGCCCCACAGCACATAGTCCACAAAGCCAACACCTGCATTATTGGGCATGCCGCTGACTTCAATCTCAAAGTTCTTGGCATCCAGTTGCCAGCCTGCCTCTTTGAGCAACAGGTCGATGAAGTAGTCGCGGGTTTGCGCCTCGGAATAGTCGTGCGTGTCGGGCTGGGCGGTGTTGGCCTTTTTGGCGGCGGCCACCTCCAAGCGCAGCTTTTGCAGTTCATCGTCCAGCGTGGCCTTGGCTGACAGGAGCACCGAGAGCTTTTCGTCACGCTCACGCAATTGCGTTTCCAACTTTTGCAACTGGTCAATCGACTGGGCCGGGGCCGCTGCCACTGAAGACGATGGCGCAGGTAAGGGAATTAGGTCAGGGGCAAAGCGCAGGTCGGGCGCCGGGCGGGTGCGCTGGCCGTAGGTGCGGGCCAGCCAGTAGCAAACGTGGAACAGTTCGCGGGTGGCGGTGACCGCATCAGTGCGCAGAATGGGGCGGGTGCTATGGACCGCCAGATTGCCGAGGTCTTTGATGAGCTTGGCTTTGGTGAACACGGCATCGCCTGCTGTGGCGCGAAAGCTGGGTTCGTGAATCAGGGCGCTCAGGTGGTCCTGGTAAGGCAGGCGCAGTGCCGGGTCGTGCTTGTAGAGCCAGTCCACCGCCAGCTCCAAGGTGCGCCGAGCGTAGAAGCAGGAGGTACGCGCATCCGTGTTCGCCATTTCCTCCGCCTTGATGGCCGCGCCAAAAAGGGTGGACCACTCAGACTGGAGGAAGGCGAAATTGCTCATTTACAGTTCGCCCCGGAAGGCGCGGTGTTGGAGGGATGCAAATAGGCTATCGAGTTCGGTCAGAGAAGTGCGATGGGTGGCTTTGAGCGCGTCTATTGACTGAATGCGAGCGGAGTAAATTTGTTGAACGCTCAGTGGTGGTAACTCAATATCCAACTCAAGCAAGCGTCCTTTTGAAATGTTGGGCATTGACCCTGACGAACCGCCTGCAAGCTTTTGGACTTCACTACGCTTGGATGGGAAAACCAATAGCGATTGCAGGTACTGCTTTTCGACCTTTGAGTCAGAATTTAGTCGAAATCGGAAGATTAGGTCTGACAACATCAGGCGCTCACGCGATTCGCCCACTAGCACGCACGCAGCAACAAGGTGGTAAGTATTCTTTCGTGAAAAGAGTAGGTCACCTGGCTTAACTTCAATTTTTGGGTCGAATGCAACGCCTTCAGGCAAGGCTTTATTTTCCGAGTCGTTATAGGTGCAAGATGTGACGGCACCAAGTTTTAAAACACCCCACTCGTCATCTTGAGCTGCGTGGTCCATACAGACGGGACTCCATCCGCTGTCAATATTTTCGAGCAAAGTTGCAAACCTCACCCGAGGCCAGTCTTTGGGATTGCTGACCGGGTCCCCAAACATCTCAATGAAAATCGACTGCGTGAGGCTGTCCAGTTGCGCCAAGGCTTCCCGGCGCTTGGCTCTGAGCGCATCGGCTTGGTCCAGGATGACTGCGATACGGCGTTGTGCGGTGAGGGGTGGCAGGGGAATAGGTAACCGCTCTAAGTCGCTTTTCCTTAGTGCTGGCACTGTAGTTGCTGGAGCAAGGCAATAGAAATCGACAGTTTTCAGAAAATGATACAGAAATCGCCCGTTAATTTTTTCTCCTGGAATTGCTGCCATGGCATTGTTATCAATCAGCATCCTGCAACCGGTAACCACCCGATGGTTTTGTCTGATTGCTTCGCCAATTTTCGCGAACAAAATACTTCCAACTGGCACTGGTTTTGCTCGCAATGAATCTACATCAACTTGGTCAACATAGTGGTCGGCAGTAGTTAAAATTGAATTTCCAGTTCGGCCACAACGAGATATGTCCCCGACTTTCGCAAAGGGAAAAAGGCCATTTTTTCGTCCCTGTAGATTGAGCGGAAAGCCGATACCGGCCTGTAAAGTTGTAACCTCACCGAGTTGAACAAATTTGATGCTCACGCGAGCATCCCTTCAAGCTCTTTCATCCCCGCCTGAATCTCCGACTCCAGCACCGCCAGCTTGGCCAGAATCTCCTTCGGCGGCAGATGCTCGCTCACCGCATGCACCACCTCCTTGTAGCGGTTGATGGACAGGTCGTAGTCGTTGCCCACGATGTCGCCCTTGGGGACGCAAAAGCTCTGGTCGGTGCGGTCACGCTCCAATTCCGTGCCATCGCGCTGGCTCCAACGTGTCAGCACATCCGGCAGGTTGTTCTTGGCATGCTCTGCTTCTGATAGCTGGTTCCGCATGTTCTTCGCCGGCTGGAGGCCTAGTTTGTCCTCAGTCAGCAGCGGCTGGCGTTTGTCGTCCAGGCTCCAGCCATCGGCCTTCATGTCGTAGAACCAGACGTTATCCGTACCGCCCGAGTTGGTCTTGGTGAACAACAAAATCGCTGTGGACACGCCCGCATAGGGTTTGAACACGCCCGAGGGCAGCGAGATGACGGCATCGAGTTTTTGCTCTTCCACAATCATGCGGCGCAGCTCTTTGTGCGCCTTGCTGGAGCCAAACAGCACGCCGTCCGGCACGATGACCGCCGCCCGGCCACCGGGTTTGAGCAGGCGCAGGAACAGCGCCAAAAACAGCAGTTCGGTCTTTTTGGTCTTGACGATGGCCAGCAGGTCTTTGGCCGTGCCTTCGTAGTCCAGTGACCCGGCAAAAGGCGGATTGGCCAGAATCAGCGAATACTTCTCTTCATCCCCCGCATGGTCTTCCGACAGTGAGTCCTTGTAGCGGATGTTCGGGTTGTCCACGCCGTGCAGCGCCATGTTCATGGAGCCAATGCGCAGCATGGTGTTATCAAAGTCGAAGCCGTGGAACATACCGTGGTGGAAATGCTCACGGGCCGCCGCATCGCGCAGCAGTTCCGGATGCTTTTCACGCAGATATTCACCAGCCGCCACCAAGAAGCCGCAGGTGCCGCTGGCCGGGTCGCAAATCACGTCTTTGGCGGTGGGCGCCGTCAGCTCCACCATGAGCTGAATCAGGTGGCGTGGTGTGCGGAACTGGCCGTTGGCGCCGGCGCTGGCAATCTTGCCCAGCATGTATTCGTACAGGTCGCCCTTGGTGTCGCGGTCTTCCATCGGCACATGGTCCAGCAGGTCCACCACCTTGGCCAGCAGGGCCGGGGTCGGGATGGTGAAGCGAGCATCCTTCATGTGCTGCGCATAGGTGGACCCATCGCCGCCCATGCTGCGCAGGAACGGGAACACATGCTCACCGACCACGGTGTACATCTCGGAGGCAGCAAAGTTCTTGAAGTGGGACCAGCGCAGGTCGTTGTAATCGCGGCCCTTGGCGTCAGCACCCTCGGGGAAGGTGCGGCGCTCCATCGGCTTGTTCAGGCGCACCGACTTGTTTTCTTCCAGGGTGTGCAGGTCATCCAGACGGCGCAGGAACAGCAGATATGTGATTTGCTCCATCACCTCCAGCGGGTTGGAGATGCCGCCAGTCCAGAATGAATTCCAGATGGCGTCGATTTGGCTGCGTAGTTCGCCGGTGAGCATGTGTGCGGTCCCTGAATGATTGATGCCGGGCTATTTTGACCGGTCGTGTTGATTATCAGGGTATGAAGACAGGATTTGTGCTGTCAGTTGGTGGGCATTCCCACCAGAGCCTGGAACAGCTACTCGTTGAGCAGCTTTTCAGCAGCAGCGACCAGCATGTATCGAGTTGGGCGTGTAACCTTGGATGAAGCCCCAGTCGCAGGAACTTATTACCGCATTTACATGGCGGACGGACGCTTTTGTTCGTGGCATGGTTGACGCCGTTACTCAACCTAGAAACCGCTTTCTGACGCTGTCGGGCGTTTGTGTGCAAACGTGTTGGCTCAATAAGGTCATAGATGGAACAGTCACGCAAACACCAACTGAGTGTCGAAAGGCGGTTGATTTGATTTCATCAAAATACTTGATGTCTCCATCTCCAAGTTTGACCGTATAACCGAACTGGAACTGAGATGTTGCCTTGGTATCCATGCTTGAGCCAAGTGCGGCACCCAAAATTCCGAGTGCGAGCTGATTGGTTGCGGAATAATTTCCGCCGCGAAGCGCTTTATCAATGTACGCTGCATTCGCGACGGCACCGCCCAGCACCGCTCCACCGCTGGTTGCTTGGGTTGATTGATCGACACCCTGAACGTCAGTGATCAACCCGAACTGATCATCTTCCAAAATACTGAGCTCGAAAAGTTCGGCAACCTTCGATTTTTCAATCTCGGAGAGCCCCAGCCATGCCGTGCGAGTAAGTATTGCGATCTTTTTCGACACAACAGCACCAGCACCCACAGCTTGCGAAGTGGAGTAGCCGCTTTCAGTCGACTGCTGAACGTAACGGGGCAACTCCGGTGCCTGGGTAGCACAACCTGTTAATCCAATGGTGATGATCCCCAAGCAGATCGCCTTACTGCGCATACTTAATGGCACGGCCCTTGCCATCCAAACTGCCCCAACTAAAAAAGGAGATGCCGCCCTTGCCGTAGCGCACTAGGATCACTGCGTCGGCGCCAAGTTCTGCACCTTTCTCTCTGAGTTGCGCGTTGACCAATTCTTGAGTCGGCTCAGGATGAAAAACTGTTGTTTTGTTCACTGTGACGG
>JAUXQA010000408.1 GCA_030683195.1 Rhodoferax sp.
AACGAGCTGATGATTGTGGGTCCCATTACGGTGCGCAGCGCCTGCAGTCACCATCTGTGTCCCGTGATCGGTCAGATCTGGATTGGTGTGCTGCCCAACGAACACACCAACGTGATTGGTTTGTCCAAGTACGCGCGCCTGGCCGAGTGGGTGATGGGCAGACCCCAGATTCAGGAAGAAGCGGTTGTCCAGTTGGCTGATCTGATTCAGCAAAAGACCCAGCCAGACGGTCTCGCCATCGTCATGGAGGCTTCCCATTTTTGCATGGGGTGGCGAGGCGTGAAAGATATGGATAGCAAGATGATTAACTCGGTCATGCGGGGTAGTTTTTTAAAAGACCCCAACTTGCGCCGGGAGTTTTTGTCGCTCATCCCCAAGAAAGGTTAACCATGTTGGTACGTTTACTGTATGCCAGTCGGGCCATGGACACGAGTCCAGACGCAATCAACGCTATTTTGGCGCAGTCCCGCCAACACAATCCCGAGTGCGGAATCACCGGAATCCTGTGCTACGGCGGCGGTATTTTTTTGCAGGCCATTGAGGGTGGGCGCATGCCTGTGAGCGAACTGTACGGCCACATACAGCGCGATACGAGGCACAGGGAAGTGGTGTTGTTGCACTATGAAGAAATATCGGAACGGCGCTTTGGTGGCTGGACCATGGGCCAAGTCAACATGTCCAAGATCAATGCGTCGATCTTGCTCAAATATGCTGAAAAGCCTGAACTTGATCCTTACTCTGTCTCTGGCAGCGTGTCGCTCGCGCTGCTTGAGGAGCTGATGGCAACGGCCAGCATCATTGGTCGAGCCTGATCGGTCGTTTCCCCGCTTGGCTCTTGTGGATCTGAACTGGTTTATCAGGCCGTGCTGAGAGAGCTGGTTGGCTGCGATTTCTCTTCCAGCCCTTCAAAAACCAAGTCGATTGTTTTGGCTTTTGGTCATTTGAACAAGGGCTGCGTTCAGGTGACCCGACTGGAGCGGTTGCAATCCCTGGATGCATTCTCACAGTGGCTACTGAAACCCGCGGGCTGGGTTGGTGGATTCGACCTCCCGTTTGGCCTACCGAGGGAATTGGTCGAAACACTGCGGTGGCCAGTGCAGTGGGAAGAGTGCATTCACCATTACGCCAGTCTAACCCGAGAGCAGGTCCGCTCGGCCTTTGCCGGGTTTTGTAATGCGCGTCCGACAGGCGGCAAATTTGCTCACCGAGCTACTGATCGTCCAGCGGGCTCCAGTTCCTCCATGAAATGGGTCAACCCTCCTGTGGCGTTGATGTTGCATGCCGGTGTACCAAGGCTACTGGCGGCTGGGGTGCATTTGGTTGGTTTGCAGCCAAACCAATCCGATGGCGCAACCAATGCAAATGGCCAAAACCCAAGGATAGCTCTGGAAGCCTACCCCGGTTTGTTGGCGCGTGAGGTGTTGGCTCAGAGAAGTTACAAAAGCGATACCAAAGCCAAACAAACACCAGACCGACTGATTGCACGCAAAGACCTCATCACTGCGTTGGAGCATGGTCAAACCCGGCTAGGCTTGCGGCTCAAACTCACGCATTCCCAGCGGGATCTTTTAGTGGATGACGGCAGTGGTGATTCGCTTGATGCGGTGATGTGTCTGATTCAAGCCGCTTGGGGTCAGGCTCGATACGCTGAAGGTGATGAGCGCTACGGTTTGCCTGCCGAGATGGATCCCCTGGAGGGCTGGATATTGACTGCCGGCTGGCAAAAGCCCTAGTTCATTTGCCGGATAACGGTTTCTTCGAGCTTGCCTGCCAATTGGGATATGGCTAACGCGGCCGGGCAACCTGGCATGGATTGCATCAGCAGCTGACGCCGCATCACGGCTTGGCGTACAGATGGGTCTGATGGAATATCTCCCACATGAATCAGTCTTAACGGTCGCCCTGGTTCTGACACGACAAATCGATCCAGTACTTGTTGCAGTTGAGTTGTGATCGCCCTTCCGTCACCCAGTCGTGCCGTCTGGTTGACCACGATGCGAATGTTGTGTCTTTTTTGCTGCGCAGCCAATACCTTGATTGTTGCGTAGGCATCGGTCAGCGAAGTGGGTTCGGGCGTTGCGACTACCAAAACTTCTGATGCCAAAGACACCGCAAAGAGCACCACATCCGAGATGCCGGCACCCGTATCGAGCAAGATGATGTCGTAATGGGGTACCAATCCACCCATGATGCGCAGAAAATCCTCACGAACCTCGGCCGTTAGGCGGGAATACTCCACCATGCCAGAGCCTGCAAGCAAGACAGAGAACCCGCCAGGTGCCTTGATGATTGCTTCTTCGAGTTTGGCTTTTCCCGTGAAAACATCATGCAAGGTAATCTTTGGATACAGGTTCAGCACCACATCCAGATTTGCCAGCCCCAAGTCGGCATCCAGAACCAGAACACGATGGCCGCGCTTGGCCAGTGCAGCAGCGAGGTTGGCGGAGACAAAAGTTTTTCCAACGCCGCCTTTACCGCTGGTCACTGCCAGCACTTTGCCAAGCGGCTTTAACGGCTCCTTGACGGTTGCTGTATTGCCTTGAGGGGGGGTGAGGACATCGCTCATTTTTCGTTCAACCTGTTCATTGCATTGCGTTGCCTGTAACGCTATTAGGCGCACTCTCTATCCAAGCCGGATCGCCAAAAGACAAGTGTCCGAACAGCAGGCTCTTTTCCTCTGCGCTCACAGCAATCATCGGTTGATCTTCAATACACACACGATTTCGTCCTTCTGACTTGGCTTGATAGAGTTGCTGATCAGCCCGTTCTGTCCACAAATCCGTCGTGGATCGAATCCATTCGGGAGCGTAGGCACCTCCGATACTGATAGTCACGTTGATGTTGACCAAGGGAGCTACATTGATCGAAAGGGCCTGTACTGACTCCCTGATTCGTTCTGCCACCAACCAGCCAAATGATGCTTGGCAGCTGGGCAGAATAACCGCAAATTCCTCGCCTCCGTAACGAGCTACCGTGTCCATGGGCCGCACGCAGCCTCCCAGGCAGTTGGCAACTACTTGAAGCACTTGATCACCTGCATGGTGTCCATAAGTGTCATTGACCGTCTTGAAGTGATCAATGTCGAGCATCAGCAGCAGCGCAGATTCGCCTGAACGGGCCACAACATCGATTTCCCGACTTAATATGCGTCGAAAGTTTCGTCTGTTACCCAAGCCCGTCAGGGGATCAGTGAGGGACAGGTCACACAGGCCGTCAACAATGCCCTGAAGGTAAGCAGCAGGTGATTCGTGTGGGTCCGGCAGCTTGTTAGCTGGGTCATGCTCAAGCAAGGCGCGCGCATCGGCCAGGCGCAAGTCACGCAGATCAATCATTGAGGAATCAGTCTCGTCAGTCACGGAGTCACCAGATGTTGCACAGATTAAGTCTAACAGGAACACTTTTAAACTTGGCTGTGAAAATAGCGACTTAATCCGGCCCGCGGGCCAATTCAGCGAGTGGAGCATGATTCAAGGAATTGTTCTGGTGATTGGAATACTGATGGTCGACGTCAGCGCGGCACGGGAGGTGTTTGTCGGCAAGGTTTCTTTTGTCTCTGATGGAGACACACTGTGGGTACGGCCAGAGGCAGGCGGTCCGCCGCGCAAGCTTCGCATAGACGGTATCGATGCGCCCGAAATATGTCAGGCAGGCGGTGCGGACTCGCGTGACGCGCTTGCCGCTTACGTGATGAACCATCGCGTCGAGGTGACAGTCCGCCGCTATGATGATTACGGCAGGGGATTGGCTCGCCTTGTATTGGAAAAGAGGGATCTGGGTGCACACTTGGTCAGTAGCGGACAGGCATGGTCGTATCGTTGGGGAAGCAGCCAGGGGCCATACGCCTATGAAGAAGTTTTGGCGCGTCAGGCGCGACTGGGCCTTTTTGCGAGACACCGACCGGAGTTGCCCCGTGATTTTCGCAAACGCCATGGATCTTGCCACTCTCCGACAGCTTTAAATCAACATGAAAAATGACTTGATCAACGACGTGGACAACGATGACGATGACGCTCCCATATTGCCACCTCTGCCTGCAGGTTCCAGAAACTACATCACGCCAGAAGGCTACGCTCGATATCGCCTGGCACTGTTGGAGCTGATTGATGTGGAACGCCCTAAAGTGGTGGAGACTGTGCATTGGGCCGCCAGTAACGGAGATAGATCTGAAAATGGCGACTACATTTACGGTAAGAAGCGGTTGCGTGAAATCGACAGGCGAATTCGGTTCATGACCCAGCGCCTTGAGCTTATGGCGATCGTGGACCCAGCGACTCACCACGGAAGTCATCAGGTGTTTTTTGGTGCGACGGTTGACTATCTTGAGATAGGTGGTCTTGAGCGCACGATCACTATTCTTGGTGCCGATGAGGTGGACAGTGCCAGTGCACAAGTGAGCTGGGTGTCCCCTATAGCGAGAACCCTTCTAAAGGCTCATGTGGGCGATTCGCTGCGGCTGTTGACACCATCAGGAAAAATTGAGATTGAGGTTGTCGGTGTTCGATATCCCAAGCCCGCTCAGAGCGCTTGACTGACTCAACGGGTCGATTTGGTTCGTTGGGCCTTCAGGACGGATGGGGTTCGTCGCAAATTCCGCAGCGCGATCTCAAGCTGGTTGAGGTCGCGTACCGATATGGCAAACCGGAGTTCGGTAGCATCCCGGGCTGATTCGTCGTCCATATCGATGTGCGTAATGTCTGTCTCAGCTGCAGCCAGCGCCGCCGCTACCCGGGCCAAGACCCCTTTGCCGTTCGTGACAGTGACTGTGATGTCGGTTTCAAAGGTGCGAACAGGCTCGTCAGACCATTCGACGCCAATAAACCGTTCAGTGTCTTTGTGGTTGAGTTTGAGTGCCACCGCACAATCATCGGCATGGACGATCAGTCCTTCGCCACGGCCTAGATAGCCAACAATGCCGTCTCCTGGAACAGGTTTGCAGCACGGTGCAAATTTGACAGAGGCGTTCTCACTGCCATCCAGGACAATGCCGCCTTGGGATATCAGGTCATTCGCGGTGTAGCGCTCCCGGGTGAGTAGCAAAGCGTCAGGTTTTTCGCCGCTGTCTGTGAGAAGGGTGAGCAAGCGTTTTGCGACGATACCTGCGATTCGCTTGCCCAGACCGATGTCTGTGAAAAGTTCGGAGCGGCTCTTGTTGCCGCTGAATCTCAGCAACTTTTCCCAGATGGGTTGGTTTCCGTCGGTGCTGTCCGGGAGTTTTTCAATGCCTTCGGCTCGAATGGCCTGCTCCAGCATTTTTTCACCCAGATTTTCTGAGTCGACTTGCGCCAGTGTTTTGAGGTGTTGGCGAATTTTTGATCGCGCACGGGCTGTTCTTACAAACCCCAGCCAGGCCGGGTTGGGCGTTGACAATGGAGCAGTGTCGATCTCAACAACATCGCCATTTTTCAGTTCAGTGCGCAGTGGAACCTGCTCACCATTGATCCTCGCGGCCAAGGTTCTGTCGCCCACATTGCTATGGATGGCATAAGCAAAATCCACCACTGTGGCGCCTCTGGGCAATGCCATGACCTGGCTTTTGGGCGTCAGCACATAAACTGCGTCAGGAAATAAATCTACTTTGACATGATCCCAGAACTCTGCGGCATCCCGGGTTTCATCTTGAATATCCAGCAAAGACTGGAGCCATTTGGATCCCAACCGCTCGCCGCTACCCGCTTCATGTGTGCTGTTGGCTTTGTAGAGCCAATGGGCGGCGACCCCCGATTCAGCCACCACGTTCATGGCTTCGGTTCGTACCTGAAACTCCACGTTGACGCCAGAAGGCCCCACCAATGTGGTGTGCAGGGACTGATATCCATTGACTTTGCCGATGGCAATATGGTCCTTGAACTTGCCGGGAAGTGGTTTGTAAAGTTGGTGCAGCGTACCCAATGCGGTGTAGCAATCGATCACGCTGGGCACCAAAACCCTGAAGCCATAAATGTCTGTGACTTGCGCGAAGCTCAGATGTTTCTCGTCCATTTTTTTGTAAATGGAGAAGAGGGTCTTTTCCCGTCCCGCGATTCTTACCTTCATGCCGCTGGTGGCGAACGCTGCCTCGACTTCCCTGTGTACTTTCTGGATCAAATCTCTGCGGCGACTGCGCGCCTTGGCCACTGCTTTGGTCAAAATTCGGTAGCGCCACGGCTGCAAGTGGCAGAAGGCCAGGTCCTGCAGCTCCCGGTAGGTTTGATTCAGCCCCAATCGGTGGGCGATCGGAGCATAAATATCGAGCGTTTCTGATGCAATGCGTGCCCATTTTGCGCGCGGGGCATCGGAGAGAGTGCGCATATTATGAGTTCGATCCGCCAGCTTGATCAGAATAACCCGAACATCC
>JAUXQA010000270.1 GCA_030683195.1 Rhodoferax sp.
CAAGCCCATGCCACCAAACTCGGTGGGGAACTTGATGCCCAGCAGACCCAAGTCACCCATCTTCTTGAAGACCTGGTGAGCTGGAAATTGCCCTGCAGCCTCCCATGCCGGCAAAAACGGATTGATTTCCTTGGCGACAAATTTGCAGACTGTGTCGGCTATTTGCTCATGTTCAGGGGTGAATTTCATGCCAGTTTTCCCTTCAGGTGGAGATATGAAAAAAGTTGCTGTGCTTTACAGGCGCGCCACGCCAAAGGTGTTCGCGTTAAGGCTGCGGCTCTGAGCCTCCTGCGCCAACGTCAGCCCGAGCCCGAGCAGGCGTCGGGTATCACGCGGATCAATGATCCCGTCGTCCCACAGCCGGGCGGTACCAAACAGCACGGCAGACTCTTTGTCCAAGCGCATGCGTAGCCCGTCAGACATGGCTTTCAACGCCTCCTCGTTGGCCACCATCCCCGTGCGCTCAATCTTGGCCCGGTTCACGATATCCATCACCTTGGCAGCCTGCGCACCCCCCATCACCGCCGTGCGGGCCGTAGGCCATGAGAAGATAAAACGTGGATCGAAACCCCGCCCGCACATGCCGTAGTTGCCAGCCCCATAAGAGCCACCCAACACCACCGTGAACTTGGGCACCCGTGCATTGGCCACCGCCTGAATCATCTTGGAGCCGTGCTTGATGGCACCGTTGCGCTCAGCGACCGACCCCACCATGTACCCGGTGGTGTTTTGCAAAAAGATCAGCGGCGTACCGCTCTGATCGCACAGCTGAATGAACTGGCCCGCCTTGGTGGATCCGGAAGGTTGAATCGGGCCGTTGTTGCCCAAAATGCCCACCAGATGACCCTCCACACGGGCATGACCGCACATCATTTCTGCGGCGTACTCCGCCTTGAACTCCAAAAAATCGGAGCCATCCACCAGACGGGCAATCACCTCGCGCACGTCATAAGGTTCGCGCTCATCCGCCGGCACAATGCCCAGCAACTCCTGTTCATCAAACAGTGGCTCGGCGAAGGCAGGTTGGGCAGCTACCAAGTCCCACTTCAATTTATCCAGCACCTCACGCGCCATGCCAATGGCATGAGCATCGTCTTCGCACAGATATTCACCCAGCCCGGTGACCTGAGCGTGGGTCTCGGCACCGCCCAGCGCATCCTCGGTGCAATCCTCCCCAATGGCGGCCTTCACCAGCGGGGGGCCAGCCAAGAAAATATTGGACCGCCCTCTCACCAAAATCACATAGTCGGACAAGCCCGGCAAATAGGCTCCGCCTGCCGTTGACGAGCCATGCACCACGGAAATTTGCGGCAGCCCCTGGGCCGACATGCGGGCCTGATTGGCAAAGCTGCGCCCGCCTTCAATGAAAATTTCGCTCTGGTACATCAGGTTCGCACCGCCGCTCTCCACCAGATAAATCAGAGGCAACTTGTTCTCAGTGGCAATCTCCTGGGCGCGCAGTGCCTTGCGTAGCCCCATGGGGGCCACAGTGCCGCCCTTGACTGCGCTGTCATTGGCGGAAATCAGGCAACGCTTGCCGGACACAACCCCAATGCCGACGATGGAGCCCCCACCCATCACTGATTTTCTCCCATCGTCATCGTGCATGTTGAGGCCTGCCAGACGGCTGAGCTCCAGAAACGGCGAACCCCGATCCAGCAAGCGGGCCACTCGCTCACGCGGCAGCAACTGGCCGCGTTTTTCAAATTTATCGCGTTTGGATTCAGACTCGGCAATCACCATCTGTTCTAGGCGCTGAACCTCTGCGAGGAATTCGCGCATGCGCAGTGCATTGGCAGCAAATGCATCTGACTTGGCGTTGATCTTGGATCGAATAACGGGCATGGGTCGGCGTCCTCTAAGTGGGATTGAATTAGACATTGGGGTGACGTTAACGTCAACCAAGTTTCGCATAGGTATATTCCCTATTCAGTGCGTGATGCCAGGCTGATAGCATCCAGTCGACTCACTGCAATTGCATATGACATCCATTTTTCACAAGGAAATCTATGAATCTCGAAGCCTGCACACAAGCCATTCGCACCAAGGTAGGAACTGACAGTGGGCTTGACGCGACACTCAAATTCGACTGCGGCACTGACGGTGTGGTCTACATCGATGGCAAATCCACCCCCAACACCGTGAGCAATGACGACGGCGAAGCCGAATGCACCGTAGGCATCACCCTAGAGAACCTGAACGCCATGCTTGCTGGCGATCTCGAACCCGCCACTGGATTCATGATGGGAAAACTCAAGGTCACCGGCGACATGAGTGTGGCCATGCGCCTGCAACGCGTTATCTGAAGCGACAAATGAAAGTCTCCAGAGCGTGGCCATAAGCCCCAACGGATCACCCAAAGCTCAGACACGCAAGCCTTCGAAGGCTGTCTTGACACCCGTGGAAAGCACCGACGCGCAGGCATTCATCGACTCGCATCGAGACGTGGCAACCTCCGAGCTGTTTGGTATCACCGAATTGTGCAAAGAATTCGGTATCACCTTGCGTGCCCTGAGGTTCTACGAAGACAAGGAGTTGCTGACGCCACGGCGGATCAACGGTGCAAGGGCCTACACCCGCCGCGACCGTGCCAGACTCGCGCTGATTCTGAGGGCCAAAGCAATTGGCTCGCCCCTGTCGGAGATCAAGCGGTATCTGGATTTATATGGTGACCACGGCGAAGGCCGGGCGCAGCAACTCAGCTACGTCATAGACCGAACCGACACGGCCATTCAGGAACTGGAACAAAAACGAGCACAGATTGACGAGACTTTGGCGGAACTCCGTGTAATCAACACCAGCTGCCGCAAACATCTGACAGATCGTCAAAAATCAGGTGATATTTAGGGAAAATCAGCCTCTAGCCGGCGTATTTAAAGGACTTATAAGCTAATAAATATAGCAAAAAATCACTAGAACACAGTGTGCTCAAAGCAGTGAGGGTCCGGAACTCAATCGAGATCATGCACAAATTGGGGCGCCAAACCCTTCCGCCCAAATAACTCTGCGAAGTCTCGCTTCCTTTTCACCAAAAGAAAACCCCCAAGCACATTTCGCGCTTGGGGGTTGTCATGCCGCAAATTGGCGACCCCACGGGGATTCGAACCCCGGTACCTACCGTGAAAGGGTAGTGTCCTAGGCCTCTAGACGATGGGGTCAAAACCTGATCTTCTCAACATAAAAGTTGAGATTTAGCCGAGAAGAAATTCTATTTTTTCTTCATTTAGTGAACCGTTATTTTAACCAAATCAACGTTCACTCTAGAGCTCAACAATTAAAAAATTACCTAATTCCAACTCTTGTGCATATTGGTGGGCCCCCCGTGAGTCGAACACGGCACCAACGGATTATGAGTCCGCTGCTCTAACCAAGCATGAGCTAGGGGCCCCACACATATTCGATTGTAAGGGCCTACTTGTGATGACTCAGCGCGTTACTGACCAATTTTGACGTAATGTCCACAATCTGGATCATCCGGTCGTAAGCCATCCGGGTGGGGCCGATGACGCCCAATGTACCAACAACCTGGCCATCCACCTCATAAGGTGCGCTGACGATGGAAAGGTCTTCAAACGGTACAACCTGGCTTTCACCGCCGATAAAGATGCGCACACCCTCAGCTTGACCGGCGACATCGAGCAAACGCATGAGTTGTGCTTTCTGCTCAAACAGCTCGAAAGCTCGCCGCAAATGACCCATATCGTTGGAAAAATCACTCACAGCCAAAAGATTACGCTCACCTGAAATCACCACTTCATCCTGAGTCTCTGCAATGGCATCAGAGCTCACTGTCACGGCTGCCTGCATAAGGCTCGCAATTTCCGAGCGCAGCGACTCCACCTCACGCTGCAATCGCTCACGCACCTGCTCGATAGCCAACCCCACGTAATGACTGTTCAGGTAACCGGCCGCCTCGACCAACTGAGCCTGCGAGTAATCCACCTCTGTGAAGATCACCCGATTTTGCACATCACCCTCAGGTGACACGATGATGACCAACAACCGGCGCTCTGACAGGCGCAGAAACTCTATGTGACGAAAAACTGAAGAGCGCCGCGGCGAAATCACCACACCAACAAACTGTGAAAGATTTGAGAGCAGATTCGCTGCGTTGGAAAGTACCTTCTGTGGTTGATCCGGTGCCAATCGTTGGGAAGAAAACTGCCCTTGGCGCACCGTCAACATCGTGTCGACGAACAGACGGTATCCGCGGGCAGTGGGGATACGACCTGCAGACGTATGGGGGCTGGCAATCAAGCCCAATTCCTCCAGGTCGGACATCACGTTGCGGATGGTGGCAGGCGACAGGTCCAGACCGGATGCTTTCGAAAGCGTACGGGAGCCCACCGGCTGCCCATCAGCGATATAACGCTCAACGAGCGCTTTCAATAACAACTTGGCACGATCATCGAGCATCCATTCATTTTAGTGATGTAATTTGCAAATGAAACCTAAATTCCGGCATGTTGCCTTGATCGGCAAATATCAGGCAACGACATCTTGCGCGGGTGGAGCGTTGTCGCGCAGTGCTCTGGAAGAAATTGCTCATTTTTTGCATGCCCAAGGCTGCGAGGTGGTTTTCGAACATGACACCGCTCAAAACATGGGGATTTTTGGTTATCCCATGCTGAAAGTCTCTGAAATTGGAGCGCAATGTGACCTTTGTCTGGTGGTGGGCGGCGATGGAACCATGCTGGGCATTGGCCGCCAGTTGGCTCATTTTGGCGTTCCGCTGATCGGCATCAATCAAGGGCGACTGGGATTTATCACCGACATCCCGTTCAACGGATTTGCGTCCACACTGGCCCCCATGTTGCGAGGTGAATTTGAGGAAGATCATCGCAGCCTGATGCAAGGCAAGGTGATGCGCGACGGCGTCAGCGTCTTTGACGCGTTGGCCATGAATGATGTGGTGGTGAATCGCGGAGCCACGGCAGGCATGGTGGAGCTTCGTGTCGAAGTGGACGGCCATTTTGTCGCCAACCAACGGGCCGACGGCATGATCATCGCAACCCCGACTGGGTCGACCGCCTATGCATTGTCTGCCGGTGGCCCGTTGCTGCACCCGTCCATTCCAGGCTGGGTGCTGGTCCCCATAGCGCCCCATACCTTGTCCAACCGGCCAATTGTCCTTGCCAACGCAACAGAGATAGCGATTGAAATAGTATCTGGTCGGGATGTCAGTGCCAACTTTGATATGCAATCGCTGGCATCCCTGATGCATGGTGACAGGATTGTGGTGACGCGATCAAAACACCATGTACGGTTTCTGCATCCAAAAGGATGGTCGTACTTTGACACTTTGCGCGAAAAACTGCACTGGAATGAAGGGGTAGCTTAACTGTGGGACTAAAACGTATTGTTCTGCGCGACTTTGTCATCATTAGCGAACTCGATCTTGATCTGTCTAATGGCTTTACGGTGCTCACAGGAGAAACGGGAGCCGGCAAATCGATATTGATTGACGCATTGCAACTGGTCACAGGGGGCAGAGCGGACGTCGGTCTGATCCGGGAGGGCAGCAGCCGAACTGATGTCAGTGCAGAATTTGACGCTCCAGAGGGACTGCTAACTTGGCTAGAAGCCGCCGGGTTCGAATTGAGTGAGTACCTTCTACTGCGACGCACCATCGACACCCATGGAAAGAGTCGGGCCTGGATCAATGGCAGCCCTGCTACGGCAACCCAGCTCAGACAAATCGGCGAACAACTACTTGATATTCACGGCCAGCACGCTTGGCAAAGCTTGACCCATCCGGACTCGGTCAAGGGTTTACTTGATGCCTATGCTCAAGTTTCATCCTCCGTCCTGGAATCACTTTGGCAACGTTGGCGCCATGCACAACTCGCCCTGGAGCAAGCCCATACAGCCCAAGAATCACTTCAAAGTGAGCGAGAAAGGCTGGCTTGGCAAATTGGTGAGGTGGAGAAGCTGGCGCCGTTGGCCAATGAGTGGGATTTGCTGAACGCGGAACATAGTCGCTTGTCGAATGCCCAAGCACTGATGGATGCAGCTCAAAGTGCAACTCAAACTCTGGATGCTGAAGACAGTAGTGCAATAGCCGCAATTCACGGTGCATCCCAACTACTGGGGCAATATGGCCATGTGGAGCCTCACTTCAAAGACTTTGCCGAGGCTTTGACCTCTAGTCTGGCTCAGGTTGAAGACACAATTCATTCATTACGGGCTTATCTGAGAAAGGCTGAACTTGACCCTCAGCGCCTCGGCGAGCTCGACAGCCGTTTGGCGATGTGGATTGCGCTGGCCAGACGCTACAAGCGGACACCCGCAGATCTGCCCAACTTGCTATCGGCTTGGAGACTGGAGCAAGAGAGACTGAATGAAACCAGCGATTTGAAAAAGCTTGAAGCATCCTGTGAAGCGGCACAAAGTGCCTATCTGAATGAAGCGCATCTGCTGTCTGAAGCGCGCCGCGCCGCCGCACCCAAGTTAGCCAAAGCCATTACGCTATCAATGCAAGGGCTGGGTATGCAAGGCGGCCAATTTGAAGTTGCGTTGCAAAAGACAGAGCAACCCCAGCAAAGCGGGCTTGAAGATGTCGCTTTTTTGGTCGCGGGGCATGCTGGCAGCTCTCCCCGTCAAGTCAATAAGGTGGCCTCAGGGGGAGAGCTCTCACGAATTGCACTCGCTATCGCGGTAACAACCAGCCAGCTCGGCAAGGCGCAAACACTGATATTTGACGAAGTAGACGCAGGTGTCGGAGGTACCGTCGCCGACACAGTAGGTCGTTTGATGAAGCAATTGGGGCTTGACCGACAAGTGTTAACTGTCACCCATTTGCCGCAGGTGGCTGCCTGCGCTGATCAGCATTTGGTTGTAGCCAAACAGTTCCACCAAAACGCGACAATAAGCTCTGTGAGTCTGGTGAAGGGCGAGGCCCGAGTGTCAGAGGTCGCCCGGATGTTGGGCGGAGAACGTCTATCCAACACCACACTCGCCCACGCCAGAGAAATGCTGGAAACGAGGCAATAGTCCAATGACAAACAGACGCCTTGATTTGCAAATCGTCCTGATCACCGGCATGTCTGGTTCTGGCAAGTCAGTGGCGCTTCACGCCCTGGAGGACGCCGGCTTCTTCTGTGTAGACAACCTGCCACCAGAACTGCTTTTGCCGTTTATTGCGCTCCAACTAAAACAAAAGACCACAAGGGTTGCCATCGCCATAGACGTCCGTACTGCATCCTCGCTTCCGTTGGTTCCCGAACAACTCAAGACCCTGGAACAGCAAGGTGCTGCAGTCAAGTCCCTTTTCTTGGATGCTACAACTGGCACGCTAGTCAGACGTTTCTCTGAAACAAGGCGCAGACATCCTCTCTCCCAATCTGTATCGCCACAAGCGGCCCCAGACCATCGACATGCGCTGGTAGAAGCGATAGAGTTGGAGCGGGAACTTCTAGCGGACCTGCGTGAGAAGGCCTATATTATTGATACCAGTATGATCCGCCCCTCACAGCTTCAGGGCTACGTGAAATCGCTTATTGCTGTTCAAGGACAACAGTTGACGTTGGTTTTTGAGTCATTCGCCTTCAAACGTGGAATTCCAGGAGAGGCAGATTTTGTTTTTGATGTTCGCATGCTGCCCAACCCGCACTACGAACCGGAACTTCGCGATTTGACAGGACGGGACGCACCGGTAGCCGCCTTTTTTCAAGACCAATCAGACGTCAGTGAGATGCAGGAACACATCCAGAAATTCTTGAATCGCTGGCTTGATGCATTCGCCAAGGATCACCGGAGCTATGTCACTGTTGCCATTGGATGTACCGGCGGTCAACACCGGTCTGTCTATTTGGTCGAGAAACTTGTGGCTCTTTTTGGGGATAAATGGGTGACATTGAAGCGTCACCGGGAACTCGATGGTCAGCCCTGAATCAGCAGCTTCCTGATAGGTGCAGGCAAGCCTAGTCCAGGCCACTGATCGGCACCCACCCATATGCCCGGAGAACCGACCAGTTCGTCGCTCGCGAGGGTCACTCGCACCGGATGCAGGAACAAATCCTTGTGAGTCAAAACGTGGCCGATCGTGGGCGCGTCTTCCAGCGCTGCACGGAGAACAGTCGGCACGTTCTCCACCAAAGTCTCGCGATCGTCAAACAACGGAAAACAATAGAGCCCGCCCCACACTCCGGGAACCGGTCTCTTCAGAAGGAAAACCGAGGCATCCGGGGTCTGCGCCCAGAGCAGCCAGATCGACTGAGAACTTCGCTTGACCTTGCGACTCTTGACAGGGTAGCGATCAGGCTGGCCCAAACGGCGGGCAACGCAGGTGCCAGTGAGCGGGCAAATGGTGCAACTGGGCTTTTTGGACGTACACACAGTTGCACCCAAGTCCATCACCCCTTGGGTATAACGTGGCATGGCATGTTGAAGATTCAGAGTGGGAAGCAGTTGCCCAGCCTCGTCCCAAAGCAAGCGCTCGTTGGCAGCAAGGGCTAAATCACGGTCATACCCCAGCACACGGGAAAGTACCCGCTTCACATTCCCATCCAAAATGGCCACCCGTTCACCAAAACACAGCGATGCAATGGCAGCCGCTGTTGACCGACCAATACCAGGCAAAGTCTGAAGTGCTATCGCTGTTTGCGGAAAGACCCCCCCGTGCAGGCTCATCACATCAAGGGCACAACGGTGCAGATTGCGGGCGCGGCTGTAGTAGCCCAAGCCACTCCAAAGACCCAGCACATCATCAAGCGGAGCACGCGCTAGCGAGCCAACATCAGGGAAACGGGACAAAAATCGTGGGAAGTAGTCGAGTACTGTCGACACCTGCGTCTGTTGAAGCATGATTTCTGACAGCCAAACGCGATAGGGGTCGCGGGTGTTTTGCCATGGCAAATCATTTCTTCCGTGAAGTTTTTGCCAAGTAACCACTTTCGTAGCGAAATCACTCATTGCCAACCCACTCACTTCATCCTTCAAGCGCGCTCCAACTCGGGCATGGCTTCGGCCACAACGGAACGGGTGGCGGTCATCAAATACTCGGTCAGCTCCTTGAGCTTGGCATCCAGCTGATTCAAGGTGTCTCCCTGTAACTGAATTTCTCCAATGCGGTCATCGAGGCCACCTGCAGCTTGCTGAATCCTGTCGATAGCCTCCAGTCGCCTTCCAAAATTCCGGCGACGCTCACGCAACTGGGCATCTAGTTGGGCCGCTGCCGACTTACTCCACAACTCGATATCACCCAAGGCCGCTTCATGGATGACCCGAACCCGGGTCGCGAGCGCACGCACCAGCCGATCAGAAAATTCGGACTGAGCCAACCTGAAAGCATTCCCAACCCCGAGATATTGCAGATGGCTTTTTTCCACCATATCAAGATCATGCAAGTAACCTGCCATGGAAGGCTCGCCCGTAGCTTGTAACGAAAATCCATGCTCGGCGTTCAGCTGCCGAAATGTAGCCGCCAGCATGCATTGAATCTCCGTACTGATCGATTGAACATTCTTCAAATTTGCACGCAGGCTGTCAAAAGTACTACCGTAAGCTCTTTTCACTCCTAACTTAAGACCTTTTTGCTGCAAAACCTGGGTCAATTCAAGCATTTCCTTTTTCAGTACCGCCGGTCCGAGGAGACTGAACAACTCCCGAAGCAGCTTGAGATGGACGAAACGAACCGCATGGATTTTGGCGCCGCCCAAGTCAAACTCAACCTGCTCCTGCGCAATCCGGGAGCGCATATTTTTTATCACTGCAGAATTCTTGCCCCGAAGACCCTTCAGCTCCATCATTTGCTCTGTCAAGTCACGTCGGCGAATATGTATCACCCTACCAGTTTCGATTCGCAAGTCGGAAATACCGCTAGCGACAGCCGAACCCAACGACTTCTGACGCTGTCCCAGGATGCCTTTGGCAAGCGCATCCTCAAGTGCAGGCAAGCAACTGAGGGCCAGCAGCGCCGGATCATCAGTCACTTTGGCCACCAGCCCTTTCTGCGCAGAAACGGGAATGACTTGATGCCGTGCGATGCCTAATATTTCGGCAGTCGACCCGCGCTGCCGTTCAATTTGCTGTTCAATCTGTTCGGGGGAGCTCAGCGCGTCCCATAAGGTGTCAATCTTGTTGAGTACAACCAGTCGAGTGCTTGCATCAGTCGATCCACCGGCGAGGTGCTCGCGCCAAATGGAGAGATCAGACTTGGTAACGCCAGTATCTGCACCCAAAAGAAAGACAACTGCATGCGCCTGAGGGATCAAACTCACCGTCAATTCTGGCTCCGCGCCAATGGCGTTGAGACCAGGGGTGTCCAATATCACCAACCCCTGTTTCAGCAGCGGGTGGGCGATATTGATCAGAGCATGGCGCCATCTGGGAACCTCCAGCAAGCCTTGCGCGTCGGCCATCGGGTTATCGTCGGGCGCCTCGCGCTGCCAAAAACCAAGCGCTTTGGCCTCGGCCTCAGTCACGCGACGGGTCTCAGCTACTTTTTCAAGCGCTGCAGCCAACTGCTTTGGATCATTGACGTCAAGATCAATTCGAACCCACTTTTCAGGGGCCATACGCCATTCCATCAACGACTGAGGCTGCAGGCGAGTTTCAATGGGCAACAGTCGCAGACACGGCGGAATATCTGCTTCGTACCCCATTTCAGTGGGGCACATGGTGGTGCGTCCGGCGCTGGCAGGCATGATACGACGGCCATAACCAGCAAAAAAAATAGCATTGATCAGTTCTGACTTGCCACGAGAAAACTCCGCAACAAACGCGACTATGACCTTGTCAGAGCGGACGCGCGCCTCCAAACGTCGCAAACGCTCTTCTACTGCGGCATCCAGAAGCTCGTGGTCTTTCATCCACTCGGCCAACAGCTTCAAGCGCAAAGCAAATTCACGGCGCCATGTACCGTGTTGATCAAATTTTTCGTTGAATGAAGTTCCCAAATAGCCTCCGAGCAATTGGTCAATATAGCACTGCCTCACACCCCTTAGGCTAGGCTTTTTGGCAAGTTGGGCAGTAGAAGGTCGACCGCTGCCCCTGTCTCAATGTCTTGATGGGAGACTGGCATACCCGGCAGGCTTGCCCTTCCCGGCCATAAACCATAGCACTCAATTGAAAATGCCCGCTTTCGCCAGTTGCACTAGAAAAATCCCTCAACGTGCTGCCGCCCTTTGCCACTGCGTTGGCTAAAACAGTCCGGATTGCTGCGTGAAGTTTCGCAACTCGCGGCCGACTCAGGCGCGCAGCGCTCAAAGTTGGCCGGATTCCCGCCGCAAACAAAGACTCGGACGCATAGATGTTCCCAACCCCCACGACCACATTACCCGCTAACAATACTTGTTTGATGGCAGCTCGTCGGAGCTTCAGCTGATCTTGAAATTGCGCGAGATCAAACTGATCGGTGAGAGGCTCCATACCCAGCCTCCCCAGAAGCTTTTGAGCTTCCGGGGCGTCCTCGCTCCTCGCAAAAACAACAGCTCCAAATCGGCGTGGATCATGAAGCCTAAGTGTTCCATGGCTGGTAACAAGCTCGAAATGATCATGAACGCCTTTCGGCGGTAACTGCTCGGCGAAGCTCACACTTCCGGACATGCCAAGATGCAACAGCAGCAAGCCTTCATCAAGGTCGACAAGCAAATACTTCCCGCGCCGACGCACACCCACCACAACCCGTCCAAGCAATTGATTGCAAGCGCAACCCAAGGGCCAACGGAGCGCTTTGCCAAGTGAGGCAGACAAAACCTTGCCACCCGCAATGCGGTAGGCAAAGCTTAAACGCGTAACTTCAACTTCGGGTAATTCGGGCATGGCTGGGTAGGATTTGTCGCATGGATTATTATGATCTGATGTTACGTAATCAACGCCTCGCACTGCTCGCCACACTTTTTTTTGCACTTACCGGAAATGCTCAAACCGTTGACGAAAAGAGGGCGCCCCCCCCCATGTCAGGCTTGGACAGCCAACTCTTTTATCAGCTCATTCTGGGTGAACTCACCACCCAGGCAGGTGATCCAGGGGCTGGATACTCGCTCATTTTGGATGCTGCCAGAAAGACACGAGACGCAGGCCTGTATCAGCGGGCGGTAGCCATCGCGCTTCAAGCACGGTCGGGCGATTCTGCGTTGCTGGCCGCCCGCGCATGGCAACAAGCCCTACCCGATTCAAAAGAGGCCAATCGCTTCATTTTGCAAATATTGATCGGATTGAACCGAATCACAGAGGCACTAGAGCCCCTCAAGCGGGAAATTGCGGCGACCAATCCCAACGACAGGCCACTGATGGTGGGTGCCATCCCGCGTCTTCTGAGCAGAGCCTCAGATAAGAAGCAGGCCGCCGATTTGGTTGAACAGGCACTCAAACCGTATCTTGCCGAGCCAATTGTTGGCATTGAGGCTTGGACTGTGATTGGGCGAATGCGCGTCGATGCAGGTGATGTTAGCGGCGCACTGGCCGCAGTCCGCCGAGCACAAGCCATCGACGCGAATGCGGAAGGACCAGTTCGACTCGCGCTGTCCGTGATGAGCCTTGGCGCACCCGAGGCAGAACTTATTATCAAAAAGTACCTTGAGGAAAAGCAGCGACCTCCATTGCGAATGGCTTATGCACGGGCCTTACTAGGCGAAAAACGTTATGAGGACGCAGCAACTCAATTACAGGCGGTCACGTATGAACAACCGGATGACCTGGAGGCATGGCTTCTGCGTGGTGCCCTTGAACTCCAGGACGAAAAGCCATTGGCCGCTGAGCGTTCTTTTAAACGCTACCTTGATCTGTCGTCACAGGGGAAAATTCAGGACGCTGCAACATCGGAGCTGAACAAAGGGCTGACGCAAGCTTTGTTATCCCTCTCACAGATCGCAGAACAAAGAAAAGACTTTATGGCTGCAGAAGAGTGGCTCCGGCGCATTGATCGTCCTGAAGACAAAACCACAGTGCAGTTTAGGCGAGCCAGCTTGCTCGCACGCCAAGGCCGGCTTACAGAGGCACGCGAATTGATCCGAAACCAGCCGGAGAACTCTTCAGCAGAGGCGCGGATGAAAATCATGGCAGAGGCTCAGCTATTGCGAGACAACAAAAAATTCAATGAAGCCTACGAGCTGCTTTCAGAGGCCAACAGACAAAATGGGGAGGACCTTGATCTTGCGTATGACTTGGCAATGGTCGCGGAAAAATTAGGCAACATCACAGAAATGGAGCGTTTGTTGCGACTGATCATTGCGAGCAAGCCGGACTACCACCACGCCTACAACGCACTGGGTTACTCACTTGCCGAACGGAATGTGCGCTTACCGGAGGCCCGGCAACTTGTGCTGAAAGCACTCGACCTGGCGCCAAGCGACCCGTTCATCTTGGACAGCTTGGGCTGGGTTGAATTCCGTAGCGGAAACCTCGAAGAAGCCAGGCGTATTTTGCAAAGTGCCTTCGAGGCCAAACCAGACGCAGAGATTGCAGCCCATTTGGGCGAGGTCCTTTGGGCCATGGATAGAAAAAGCCAAGCAATTGCCATCTGGAAAGAAGGTGGGAAACTGAATGCACAGAACGAAACTCTTCAGGAAACACTCAAACGATTGGGTGTGAGGCCGTGAGAACGTGGGCGAAAGCAACATTGACGGCGGTTCTTTTGGTCAATTTTCTAATTGCTGGCTGCGCCTTCCCCCCCCAAAAAGTGGTCTCACACACCCAAGATGCATCGACTTGGCGTGGCCGTCTTGCTGTACGGGTGGAGACTGAGCAACCCCAATCTTTTTCAGCCAGCTTTGAACTCACAGGGAACGCTGTAACTGGGGAAATGACATTGTTCAATCCACTTGGCGGCACCGCCGCAGTTCTCACATGGGATCCCCAGACAGCAACCATGCGTGTCAACGGCGACGTCCAACATTACCCGTCTCTCAATGCACTGATAGGCCGAGCTATCGGAACCGAGATTCCTGTGGATGTGCTGTTTGCGTGGCTGGCAGGGGAAATGGCTGTAGCAGACGGCTGGAATCCAGATCTGTCACAACATGCCAGCGGACGCATCGCGGCGAAACGCACGGGCTCTGGCCCGGCAGTGGAACTACGGCTTGTGCTGGACAATGAATGATCGGAGCAAATTCCAGCTACCAGCACTTAGAAACAGTCCACCATGAAGTCGCTCTACGACATTTGCGCGCCCGCCAAGCTCAACCTTTTCTTACACATCACCGGCAGGAGGAGCGATGGCTATCATCTTTTGCAATCAGTTTTCATGCTTGTCGATTGGTGCGATACGCTGCACTTTGACCTTCGGGCAGATGGTGGCCTGAGTCGGGAGGACTTGAGCCATCCTTTACCCGCTAACGATCTGATCTTGCGGGCCGCTAGAGCGCTGCAGGATGCCAGCGGCACCGCCTTTGGTGCTCACATCGGAGTCGAAAAACGTATCCCCGCTCAAGCCGGGATGGGCGGCGGATCTTCTGACGCTGCTTCAACCCTGTTGGCATTAAACCGTTTGTGGAAGCTTGCATTTTCTTTGGAAAAGCTGGCACAAATTGGTGTTCAATTGGGGGCGGATGTGCCCTTCTTTCTAGCGGGCCAAAACGCTTGGGTAGAAGGTATTGGCGAAAAGATAACGCCGATCGAGCTGCCTCCATCCCGCTTTCTGATCGTCAAGCCCGCCGAGGGATTAGAAACAAAACTGATTTTTTTAGATCCAAATTTAAAAAGAGACAGCCAAACTGCTATAATTTCTGGCTTCGCTA
>JAUXQA010000426.1 GCA_030683195.1 Rhodoferax sp.
CTCACTGCGGCAGCGTGCGGCGTTGGCCAGCGGCATCATCTGCTGGTCGGTGCGAAGGCTGTTGAAGCCGTCCCGAATGGCCTGGGGCGTCATGGACTGCAGCCACAGGCGGTTGACCGGCTTGCCCAGCGGCTTGGCGCCGCCGGCGTACTGCTCGATCAGCCTGAAGATCAACTCCCCCTCACGGCCCGCGTCGCAGGCATTGATGAGCTGGTCCACATCTTTACGTTTGGCTTGCTTGACCACGGCATTGAGCCGGGTCTTGGTCTTGTCCATGGGTTTGAGGTCAAAGTGCGGCGGAATCACCGGCAGGTGCGCAAAGCTCCACTTGCCGCGCTTCACGTCAAACTCCTCAGGGGCCTGAATTTCCAGCAAGTGGCCCACTGCACTGGTCACCACGTACTTCTCATTCTCGAAATGATCGTCGAATTTCTCGAACTTGCCCGCCACGGGCGTCAGCGCCCGCACGATGTCTTGCGCCACAGAAGGTTTCTCGGCTATGACTAATGTTTTCATCTGACTACAATTCCTTTTCTCGCGGGCGCCCGGGCGCCCGCACCTGCACGTGGGCACGCACACACGCACCCATACGAGTTCACGATACCAAATTTTCAAACGTGTCCCCAAAAGCCCCATCTGCTGCCAGTCGCCGCATCCAAACCCGCCGCTCCGGCGTCCATGGCAAGGGCGTGTTTGCCGTGCAGGACATTGCCGAGGGTGAGACCCTCATCGAATACATCGGTGAAATCATCAGCTGGCAAGAGGCGCAGGCGCGCCATCCGCATGACCCGGCCCAGCCCAACCACACGTTTTATTTCTCGCTGGAAGACGGGAACGTGATCGACGCCCTGCATGGTGGCAACTCCTCGCGCTGGATCAATCACTCCTGCGATGGCAATTGCGAGGCCGATGAGGTCGATGGACGCGTGTTCATCAAGGCCCTGCGCAACATTCCCGCAGGTGAAGAACTCAATTACGACTACGGCCTGATCATTGACGAGCGCTACACGCCCAAGCTCAAGGCCGAGTACCCCTGCTGGTGTGGCGCCAGCACCTGTCGTGGCACTTTGCTGGCACCCAAACGCCCGCCCAGCCGCGCTAAACGCGCCAAGCCATGAAGACCCCCATTCAATGGCCCCTGGAGGCCATCTGGGAGGCGGTAGCCCCCGATTTGCCAGGGTTTAGCCTGGAGGTCTTGCCGCAGATTGATTCAACCAACACCGAACTGATGCGCCGTGCTCGCGCCGGGCGGCTGGAGCCGGTGCTGTTGGTGGCCGAGTGTCAGACCGCCGGGCGGGGCCGTCTGGGGCGTGAGTGGTTGAGCGGGCAGGATGACGCCAGGGTCACAGGCAGCGCGCAGGCCCCCTTGGCCTCCTTGACATTTTCCATCGGGCTGCCCCTGGCGCCCGCCGATTGGTCGGGTCTGTCTCTGGCTGTGGGGGTGAGCGTGGCCCAGAGCCTGCACCCTGAGTTGCGGCTGAAATGGCCTAACGACTTGTGGTGGTGTGACCGCAAGATGGCCGGTATTTTGATTGAGACCGTGAGCCAGGGGACCCCGGGTTCCGCGCGTTATGCCGTGGTGGGTGTGGGTATCAATATCGCGCCGCGCGACGCCACCGGCCTGGCTACCCCACCGGCTTGGCTCCAGGAGGTATCGCCCGGCATGACGGCCGAGAAGGCCCTGTTGAAAGTGGCGGCACCGCTGGTACAGGCGCTCAAGGCTTTTGAGGCGGTTGGATTTGGCCCCTATCAAGCCCGTTTCAATGCCCTCGATGCGCTGCAGGACGTGCCGGTGAGCTTGAGCAATGGCACGCTGGGCGTGGCGCGCGGCGTCAACGCTGGAGGTGCCTTGCAGGTACACACGGCGCAGGGCCTGGAAAACATCACGAGTTCCGAGGTCAGCGTGCGCCCTCAAAGCCAGCCGCCTTACGACAACCTGTAGTTTTCAGTCCATTTCCCGGCCCCCACCCCCATGTTGCGTTTGCTTGCCCTGACCTTGTTGCTGCTCAACGGCGTATATTTCGCCTGGTCGCAAGGGTTGTTGCTGGCCTACGGCTTCGGGCCTGCGGCGCAGTCCGAGCCGCAGCGGCTGGCACAGCAAATTCAGCCCGAGGCCTTGAAGCTGCTCACAACCAAAGAGCAGTTGGCCCTGGCTGAGGCGGCGAAACAACCCGCTCCCAAGCCCGCAGTTTGTCTGCAGGTGGGGGTGTTTGATGAAGCGCAAGGCGTGCGTTTGCGCGCCGCCCTGGCTGCAGCCCAGCTGCCCGAAGGGTCTTGGCTGTTGGAGGATGCCGTGGCACCCGGGCGCTGGATCGTGTACATGGGCAAATTCGCCAGCCCCGAAGCCCTCGCTAAAAAGAGGGGCGAATTGGCCAACCTGAAGCTGCAACTGCAGCCACTGAACAACCCGGCGCTTCAGCCCGGCCTGTCTCTGGGGGGCTTTGACAATCAGGCGGCTGCCAATACGCTACGGGAAGCCTTGGGGCGGCGTGGCGTGCGTACCGCACAGGTGGTGCA
>JAUXQA010000434.1 GCA_030683195.1 Rhodoferax sp.
AGCTCGGACTCAAGCAGCACCTGGAAGACTCGCGCCGCGAGATGATTCACACCCTGAAGGCCGCCGCGCTGGCCAAGCCGCGCCAGCGCGTGGCGGCCACAGTCAGTCATGCTCCCGGCGCTGCAGCAGGTGCGTCGTCGCGCCCGGCCGTGCCGCGTTCGGCAGCGCTCAGCGGGGTACACGCTTTTGCCATGAACAAGCCGGTGGTCATCGGCAGCTCGACCGGGGGCACCCAGGCCCTTGAGCAGGTGCTGCTGAGTTTGCCCGCCGATGCCCCCGGTATCGCCATCACCCAACACATGCCTGAGAAATTTACCGCCATGTATGCGCAGCGGCTCAACGGCATTTGCGCCATGGAGGTGCGTGAGGCCAAAGACGGCGACCGCCTGGAGCGCGGTGTGGTGCTGATTGCCCCCGGCGGCCTGCACATGCAGTTGCGCAAGGCTGCGGGCCAGTATTTTGTGCATGTGGTGGATGGCCCCCCGGTGAACCGGCACAAGCCCTCGGTGGACGTGCTGTTCAAATCTGCCGCCGAGTGCGCGGGGCGCGATATTTTGGGCATCATCCTGACCGGCATGGGTGATGACGGCGCTCGCGGCATGAAGATGCTGCACGATGGCGGCGCCCGTACCCTGGCGCAAAACGAGGCCACCTGCGTGGTGTTCGGCATGCCCAAAGAGGCTATCAAGCTGCAGGCGGTCGATGAAATCTTGCCGCTGGAAGGCATGTCGCGGGCCATTTTGCAGTTTGACTCACGGGCTTAAATGCTATATTTACAATAGCTTCTGAGGCATATAAAACGCCGGCTAGAGGCCGATTTTGTTCATATTTTGGTGCAAAATCAGTCGGCAGCGCCTCAGGGGCTGGTGTGGCGCGCCAGCATGTCGCGCAGTGTGCTGGCGTTGATCGGCTTGCTCAGGTAGTCGTTCATGCCGCTTTGCAGGCACTCAATCCGGTCGGTGCCCATGGCGTTGGCCGTGAGGGCGATGATGGGTACCCGGTGTGGCCCGGACTCCTGGCTGCGAATCAGGGCTGTGGCTTGCAGACCGTCCATGACCGGCATTTGCACATCCATCAGCACCACATCCCATTGCGCGGTCGGAAACAGGTCAACCGCTATTTGTCCGTTTTCCGCCAGCGTCACGGTGTGACCCCATTTGTGCAGCAGTGTGGTGACCAGAAGCTGGTTGACGGGATGATCCTCCGCCAGCAAGACATGCAGGGCACGCACGGGGGCGGTCGGCGAAGCAACAGGCGTCTGCGGCGGTTGATCGGGCGTAGCCTGCACCGCACCTAGTTTCAGGGTGAAGTGAAAGCTGCTGCCTTGGCCTGGCACACTGTCAACCCCGAGTTGCCCACCCATCAGCTCCACCAGGCGTGCACTGATGGTCAGCCCCAAACCTGTGCCACCGAACTGGCGGGTGATGGACGTGTCGGCTTGGGAGAAGGCTGAAAAAATCAGTTTTTGTTTGTCCGGCGCAATGCCCACGCCGGTGTCGCTCACCGAAACCTTGACCTCGTAGCCCGCAGCGGCCTGACCTACCCAAGCCAGCTGCACGCTCACGCTGCCGGCCTGAGTGAACTTGATGGCGTTGTCGCACAGGTTGGTGAGCACTTGCCGGATGCGACCGGGGTCACCCAGCAAGGATGTCGGCAGGTCGGCGGGTATGGTGCAGTCCAGTGTCAGCCCTTTTTGTTGGGCGCGTATTTGAATACCGGCCAGGGTGTCGGTGACCAGCGTGGCCAGATCAAACGGGATGCACTCCAGCTCCAGCTTGCCCGCCTCGATCTTGGAGAAGTCCAGGATTTCATTGAGGATCACCAGCAGCGACTGCGCCGAGTTTTTGACGGTATCCAGGTAGTGGCGTTGGGTGGCGTCCAGCGTTGTGCCCAAGGTCAAGTCGGTCATGCCGATGACGCCGTTCATGGGGGTGCGCAGCTCATGGCTCATGTTGGCCAGAAATTCGCTTTTGGCCCGGTTCGCTGCCTCGGCCTTGTCTCGTGCGAGTGCGATTTCGCGCTGCTGCTGCAGATCCAATTGCTCGTCCCGACGAATCCGGCGCGCCAGCAGAACGGTGCCGCCCATCACCATGGCCAACGCCGCCAGTGTGGCGCTCAACACCCCCAGGGTGCGGCCCCGCCAGGGGGCCAGCGTGGCTTGGTCATCGATGCGAACCGTGACAAAGAACGGGTAACGCGTGGAAGTTCTGAAAGCCATCAGGCCGTTACTCAGCTCGGTGCCGAGTTCTTCAAGCTGGATACGTTCACGCAAGGCCGCCGGTGAAAAATCGAGTCCGGTGGGTACCGCCTCGGTGCTGACCAGTATTCGCCCGTCGAGCCGGACCCACTGAAAGCGGTCTGTCTCCGACTGGTTGAAACGACTTTGCCGCCCCAGCAGGTGGTCCGGGTTGATGGCTGCCACCACCCACGTCGCCTCTGGTCCAGTGCCCAGCCGCAGGACAGCGGGTATGAACGAGGGTTGCTCAGCGCCGCCCGGCTGTGCGAGTGTGGTGATGCGCCCGCTGCTCAGGTCCCGCCCCTCCCACACGGGGCCCAGGCGCAACGTGCTCTTGAGGAGGGTGCCGCTGTCAGCGGGGAAGAACTGGCTGAGGTCAATGGCAACACCCACATTGGCCGGGTTGGTGCTGGCGTACACCGTGTGCGCGGCATTCAATACCGACAGGGAGCGCAGCGCGGGCTGGTTGAATTGCAGGCGTTTGAGCTGTTGGCTGAGGTCGTCACCCGGGGTGCTCAGCAGAGGTTGGTCCGAGGTTTCGGCCACGGTGTAGATGGTGTTTTCAATCAGCTGCAGAGTCTGGCTGGTCTGGTCTTCAAAAATCAGCGCATTGCTTTGCGCGCGCTGCAACTGGCGATCCAGCAGAACGGCGCGGTCCTTGTAACTGAATATGGCCACGGCACCCAGCACCGCCAGTACAAACAGGCCCAGGAAACCGTAGGCCAGCCGGGAGTAACCCCCGGATTTGACCAAAATACTGTCCACAACGGCCTGGGGGGAATCCATCAGTTCTTCACAACAATGGGATCAAGCTTGTAACGGCTGGCGGCCTTGAGCAAGCGCCCGTCGCGCTTGATGTCACTCACAAATTGTTCCATGCGTTTGAACCACACATCGTCACCCGGTGCCACGGCATAGGCATAGTTGGTCATGTGGTAGGTGCTGGCGGGTGAGATCAGGCGGGCCCAGTCGGTGGTCTCCAGCATGCGCCGGCTGTAGGGGAAGTCGGTCATGAACACATCGGCCCGGCCAGATTCCACTTCCTGTTCCCGTGCCAGGGGCGTATCGACCACCAGCAATTGCGCCGCCTTGAGCCGGTCGCGCATGATGGGCTCGTGCAGGGTGCCCTTCATGACGGCAACCACCACACCGGGCTTGTCAATGTCATCCCAGGTCTTCAGGCGCCGGTTGTTGCGGTTGGTGATGGCGTAAATGTCACTGGCCAGGGTGGGTTGGGTGAAGCGCAGCTTGTCGGTGCGTTGGGGTGTGATGCCGACTGCGAACATGGCCACATCGCAGCGCTTGCCGGTGACATCAGGTATCAGCTTGGCAAAGGAGCTGTCCACAAACGTGACCCCCACGCCCAGGTCTTTGCCGAGTTCCAGCGCCAGATCGGTATCTACCCCGTTCAGCTGTAGTGTTTTGGGGTTGCGCAGGCTGACGCCGTAGTAGTCAGGCCAAATGCACACGCGCACTTCACGGGCGGCCTGTATCCGGTCAAGCAGGTTGGCAGGCACTTGGGCCTGGGCACTGGCCAAACAAAGCAGGCCAAGCGCCAGGGACAGCACGGGGCGAAGAGAATAAGTTTTCATGGGGTCGATGACCTGGATGGTGAGTGAGGTGGTGGCAGGGTCACCGGCGCATAGCGCCAGCGGCGTTGACTAGGAGGGCGAGGGCTGTGTCAGCGCCATAGCTCAGGCTGGAGGCTGCCGGGCGGGGGGCCGTCGGTACCAGCAGCTGCCGCTCCAGGCTGTGGGGCAGCCAGCGGACAAGGGCACATGGACCGGTTTTGAAGATCCTGTCCGAGGCCGGCTTGAACTGATTCATGCGCCTGCTTTTCTGGTTCTTCTTTCACAGGCATCGCGCAGGCGCTTGAGGTGCGCGGGTCGCCAGGCAATCATGGTGCTTCTTGAATCAAGCCGGTTTTAGTGATTCACCACAAACGCGGCCCCGCCCGGCATTTTTGGCCCTGTAGAGCTGTGCGTCTGCTGCGGCCAGCAGGGAGTCCGCGTCGCCTGGTGTGCTGGCATAGCGCCCGGCAACCCCCAGGCTGATGGTGACGACCTGGGCCGTTCCTGCGTCAACATGTGCAATGGCTTGGCCTCTAACCTGTTGCTCCAGCTCACGGGCGATGTTCATCGCGTCGATGAAGTCGGTTTCAGGAAGAATGCAGGCAAACTCTTCGCCGCCGTAACGGGCCACCAGGTCAGCGGGCCTGCGCAGGCCTGTCTTCAAGGTGGCTGCAATCTGGCGCAGGCAGTCATCACCGGCTTGATGACCGTAATGGTCGTTATAACGTTTGAAAAAGTCCACATCCAGCATGATCAAGGACAACGGTGACTGGTTGCGCAGTGCCCGCGCCATTTCCATGGCCAGCTGCTTGTCGAAGTAGCGGCGGTTATAGACGCCGGTAAGTCCGTCCAGAAACACCAGCTTGCGCATCAAATCCGACTGCAGCTTCAACGTGAGGTGTGTCTTGACACGAGCCCGAACCACCGCCGGGTTGACCGGCTTGCTGATGAAGTCCACCGCCCCGGCCTCCAGGCCCCGTGTCTCTTGCGCGGCGTCGTTGTGGGCGGTGACAAAAATCACGGGAATATTGCGGGTGGCCTCGTCGTTGTGCAGTCGGGCGCAGACCTCGAACCCATCCATGCCTGGCATCACCACATCCAGCAGCACCAGATCAGGCGGGTTGTTCTGACAGATTGCCAGTGCCTGCACGCCACTGGTGGCCATGAAAACCTGAAACTCAGCCGCAAAAATCTGGTTCATCACCTGAATGTTGATGGGCTGATCATCCACCACCAGGAGCTTGGGTTTGACAGGCGAGCTATCAAGCAATGAGGCTATTGAAGCGTCGTCGTTAAACATGGTGGCGAGGTGAGCTTGGTTGGGAAATCTGCTCATGATAATGGATCACGGCCTGCAGGCCGTCAAGTGCCGCAGCGGCTCCGTGGCCCCAGTGCGCCGGGCTGGGACGCTCATGAGATTGATGCGGGCGTGTAACTGCTTCCATGTGAAAATCAGTGACCATAACCAAAAGGAGACTCCCGCATGACCCGTCGCGCCACCAAAATCGTCGCCACCCTTGGCCCCGCCACCAGCGATCCTGCTTTGCTGGAGCAGTTGATCCGGGCCGGCGTCAATGTGGTGCGCCTGAACTTCAGTCATGGCAAGGCGCAAGACCATATTGACCGGGCTCGCATGGTGCGCGAGGTGGCCCAACGGGTGGGGCGCGAGGTCGCCATCATGGCCGACCTGCAAGGCCCCAAGATTCGGGTCGGCAAGTTTGCGGATGGCAAAGTGATGCTGGAGCCCGGCCAGGCCTTTGTGCTGGATGCGGCTCGCACCGAGCTTGGCGACATTGATGGGGTGGGGCTGGACTACAAGGCGTTACCGCGCGAGGTCAAGGCGGGTGATGTGCTCTTGCTCAACGACGGCCTGATCGTCATCACGGTGGACCGTGTCAAAGGCGAACAGGTCTTCACCACCGTCAAAATGGGCGGCGAGTTGTCCAACAACAAGGGCATCAACAAGCAGGGCGGCGGCTTGACGGCACCCGCCCTCACTGGCAAAGACATGGACGATATCCGTACCGCCATGAGTTTCCAGGCCGACTATGTGGCCGTGAGTTTCCCCAAAAACGCCACCGACATGGAGATGGCGCGCCAGTTGTGCAACGTGGCTGCTGCCGAGTACGGACACAAGCCCGGCTTGATCGCCAAGATCGAGCGCGCCGAGGCGATTCCTAAG
>JAUXQA010000435.1 GCA_030683195.1 Rhodoferax sp.
ATCACGTGCGTGAAGCCCGCCTTCTCCAGGGCAATACCCGCGTCGACCGAGCGCTGGCCGCTACGGCAAATCAATACCACTGGTGCGTCTTTGGCGGACGCCAGCTTCTCGACCGCATGGACAAATTGCGCAGCGTTGGGCTTGAAATCAGGGTAGTCAACCCAGGGGACATTGACCGCCCCGGGCGGGCGCCCCACGTACTGGGCCTCGATTTCCATGCGCACATCTAAAAACAAGACATCGGGCTGCTGCTGAAGAAGGGCCCAAGTTTCTTTGGGAAGAAGGTGTTTCATACCTCTATTGTCCCGGGTTTTGGACGGCACCCCGAGCCCGCACCAAGCAATGTTTTCTACAATCCGAGTCCTATGAAGACCACTCCTTACACCCGCGCCCAGGCTTTGCCCGGCATTCTGGCCCAACGCATCATGATTTTGGACGGCGCCATGGGCACCATGATCCAGCGCTTCAAGCTGGACGAGGCGCAGTACCGGGGCGAACGCTTCAAGGACTTTCACAAAGATGTCAAAGGCAACAACGAGTTGCTGTCCCTCACCCGCCCGGATGTGATCCGCGACATCCACGAGGCCTACCTGGCCGCCGGTGCTGACCTCATTGAGACCAATACCTTTGGCGCCACAACAATAGCCCAGGCCGACTACGACATGGCCGATCTGGCCCGCGAGATGAACCTGGCCTCGGCCAAATTGGCCCGAGCCGCCTGCGACAAATACTCCACTCCCGACAAACCTCGCTTTGTCGTTGGCGCTATGGGGCCCACACCCAAGACCGCCAGCATCAGCCCCGATGTGAACGACCCCGGCGCGCGCAATGTGAACTTCGAGCAATTGCGCGCGGCCTATTACGAGCAAATGGAAGCGCTGGTGGAAGGCGGCGCCGATGTGATTTTGGTGGAGACCATTTTTGACACGCTCAACGCCAAAGCCGCGTTGTTTGCCGTTGACGAGTACTTCGAGGCCTCCGGAGAGCGCCTGCCCCTGATCATTAGCGGTACGGTCACGGATGCCTCTGGTCGCATTTTGAGCGGGCAGACCGTCACCGCCTTCTGGCACAGCGTGCGCCACGCCCAGCCTGTGGCCGTAGGCCTGAACTGCGCGTTGGGTGCGGCGCTGATGCGCCCCTACATCCAGGAACTGGCCCGTGTGGCGCCTGACACCTTCATCAGCTGCTACCCCAACGCCGGTCTGCCCAACCCCATGAGTGACACCGGCTTTGACGAAACACCGGCAGACACCAGCCGCTTGCTGCATGAATTTGCGGCAGAGGGCCTGGTCAATATCGTGGGAGGCTGCTGCGGCACGACGCCAGACCATATTGGCGCGATTGCCAGCGCGGTGGCACCGCTGCCGGGGCGGCAGGTCAAGCGATCAATTTTTTACCCGGAAGCCGCCTGAAAAGCAGCAAAAAAAGATCCGAGGAACAGCCCATGCCTGCAAAGCCTGACCCTCTTTTCCGCGTGTTTGACGCGTCCAAAGAGCGTGCCCAGATTGCCGAAACCCTGCTCAGCAGCGCCGCACGCCTGATCAGCGGGCGCGCCGAACGCGAGATCGTCATGGGCATTTGCGACGCCCTGACCCGCACCTCACCGCGCATCCGGTTGGCCTGGACCTGGTTTGGCCCGCAAGGAACCCAACTCATACAGCCTCAAATTTATGCCGGCCAGGCAGCAGCTTATGCCCGAAACATCAGCATCCGACGCTCCCTTTTGACCCAGAACGGGCCCGTTTTCGCTGTGCTCGACGGCAAGCCATTGGAAGCGTTCAACATATCCCCCTGGTCGCTCTACGGCCCTTGGCGCAAGCTGGCCGCTGAATACGGCATCCGCAATGTACTGGCGTTACCGGTGCATTCGCGCTTCAGCGGCTATGGCGGTGTGTTTGTGCTTTACGCCGACACCGACGACTACTTCAATCTGGTGGGCACAGGCCTGTTCTCTGCACTGGCCTCGCTCTTCAGCTCGGTACTGACAGCGTCCTCCGAACGCATCGAGATCGAACACAGTGCGCACCATGACGCCCTGACCGGGTTGCTGAACCGCCACGCGCTGGCCCAGATCGAGCCACGCCTGCTGCGTGCCAGTGACAATGACCCCCCGGTATGCGTACTGTTGCTGGACCTCGACAACTTCAAGCGCATCAACGACCAGTCAGGTCACACAACGGGCGATTTGGTGCTGCAGGCCGCAGCCCGAACCCTGGCCAAAACCGTACGCGAGCAAGACCATGTTGTTCGCTGGGGCGGAGAGGAATTTTTGGTCTGCATGCCGCACACCAGTCTGCAAGACGGACTCCTCGCGGCTGAAAAACTCCGCGAGGCAATTGCCAACCTCACCGACCCGTTGCCCGTGACGGTATCCATTGGTATTGCGGAGTTGGAACCACAACAAAAGATCGCGCTCGCTGCCGACCGGGCCGACATCGGACTTCTGCAGGCCAAGGCCGCTGGACGCAACCGGGTGTGTCTGGCGCCGTAAGCCAGCGGCACGATTAAAACAAGCCGGAGGCGATGTTGATGGACAAAGCGAGCAGTGTCGTGTTGAAGAAAAACGCCAACACGCAATGCACAGTGCCCGTTCTGCGCATTCGACGGCTGGTGAAACTCACATCAGCCGTTTGCCCGGAGGTTCCAATGACACAGGAAAAATACAGGAAATCGCTGTAACCGGGTGCCTGGCCACCCGGAAAATCCAGGCCCACCGGCTCACCACGCACCTGGGTCGCGTAGTAATCATGGGCATAGTGCAAGGCAAACATCACTTGTGTGAACGCCCAAGAGGACACGATAGTCAGCACTGCCAAGCCGATGTGGGTGTAACGCTGGGTTCCCGTCAGTGCTTTGACAACGGCCAACTCGGCCACGATCGCAACAATGCACATCAGCGCAGCAGCCACCACAAACACCAGAACCAGCACCTGCCCCACATCCTGTTTGAGCGCACGGGTTTTCATGGCCTCCTCAGTGGAACTGAACATCATCTGCCCGGCCAACAACAAATACAGGCAAGCGCCGACATTCCAGCCAATTATGGCCTTCGTAATGGGCAACATGGCCAACACGTCTGGCAGCATGAGGGCGATTGCCAACCCGACACTGAAGCAGCCAATAAATCGGGGTCGGGCAATAGCGAGCCGCCATACAAGGGATTTGGGGACGGGGGAATTGATGGGCGTTTGGGACATATGGACAACAACTGGGGGAAGGTCATTCTGTCAGTTAATGTCAGTGACTGAAGTCAATCTGACTTAATTTGCCAGTAAGCTCCTGTCGCACCGGCAGTAGGGTCAAGTCACCGCGCCCTCTGGAATCCAGCTTTGCTGCTCGTATCTCTGACCCGCCACGCGCCCCAACCTAACTACTTTTGAAAATATGAAAAAATCGTTGACTGCCATCTTTGCAGCCGCTCTTTTTTGCCTGCAGGCGACCGCCTTGCTCGCTCAAACCATCAGCGGGGCAGGCTCCTCAGCCGCAGCACCGATCTACCGAAGCTGGGCACAGGCGTACCAGAAGGCCGCAGGTGTCGGTTTTGCTTACGAGCCTGTAGGGTCGTCCGCCGGCATTAAAAAAATGAAGGCACGTGAGACCCACTTCGGAGCCTCCGACGTGTCACCTAGTGACGCCGAACTTGCGAAAGACGGGCTTGTTGTTTTTCCCGTGGCGATTACCGGCGTCTCACCGGTGGTGAACCTGGCCAAAGTGGGTGATGCCCAATTGCGCTTGACTGGCGATGTGCTCGCTCGCATCTTCTTGGGTGAGATCTCACGGTGGAATGCGACCGAGATCGCCAAACTGAATCCAGGGACTGCCCTGCCCGACACCCCAATTCAAGTGGTGGTGCGAGCCGATGGATCGGGAACCACCTACAATTTTTCGGACTACTTGGCCAAAGTGAGTCCCGCCTGGAAATCAGCTTACGGTGTGAAATCAAGTTTTGATTGGCCGAAGAGTTTTATGGCGGTCAAGGGAAGCGATGGGGTGACCAAGGCCGTCAAGGAGACAACGGGGGCAATTGGCTATGTAGATTTTGGCTATGTCAAAGAGAACACGCTCATGACCGTCCAATTGAAAAATCGGGACGGTGAATTCACAAAACCGTCGATCGACACCTTTCGCAGTGCGCTTGCCGCCAGCGACTGGGTCAGCAAAGGATCGTTCACGGGCACCCTGACCAACCAAATAGGCAAGAGCGCCTGGCCCATCACCATGGGCACGTTTGTTGTTTTACCCGGAATTGCGGATCAACCGGATCAGGCCCTGCGCATGCTGAAGTTTTTCGTCTGGGCATTTGTCAATGGGGATGCACTGGTTCAGTCCAGCAATTTTGTGCGGCTGCCAGACCGGGTGCAAGCCTCGGCCTTCAAAGCCATCGCCTCGATCAGGGACAAATCGGGAGCGCCGATTGGCATGGCCCTGATGGCGGAGACTGCGTTGCCGCGCCAAGGCGCTGACAAACCCATGTGAGCAGCGTCATGGAGGTTTCCCCCTGAGGGAATAATGGCGTGCGCACGCCGCATTTGGGAAGCTGGCCTCAAAGCCATTAAAATGTGCTCCTTCCAAGGAGCGTTGCAGCGGGCTGTTCAGCCCGTCAGGCTTGGAGATTCCCAACGACGCTCACCTGAAATTTGATATCCACAGGTGAGATGCATGTCTGAAATTACTGTTCCCCCCATGAAACTGTCCGGCCTGGAGCCGGTGAGCATTGGCGCTGATTCGCTGTTTGTGAACATTGGTGAGCGCACCAACGTGACCGGCTCCAAAGCGTTCGCCCGCATGATCCTGAACGGCGAATACGAGCAAGCCCTGTCGGTGGCGCGCCAGCAGGTTGGAAACGGCGCCCAGATCATCGACATCAACATGGATGAGGCCATGCTGGACAGCCAGGCCGCGATGGTGCGGTTCCTGAACCTGATCGCCTCCGAGCCCGATATTTCCCGCGTGCCGGTGATGATTGACTCCAGCAAGTGGAGCGTGATTGAA
>JAUXQA010000441.1 GCA_030683195.1 Rhodoferax sp.
CCCGTCTTGCTCAAGCCCGCGGTTCTGGCCTCATTTGCCAAACTTAGCCCGCGTGTGCAGTGGCGCAACCCGGTGATGTTTGTGGTCTACCTGGGCAGTATCGCGACCACCCTTCTGGGGCTGCAGGCTCAGCAAGACACTGGCTTCATTCTGGCCATTTCTGCCTGGCTGTGGTTCACTGTGCTGTTCGCCAACTTTGCTGAAAGTTTGGCAGAAGGACGCAGCAAAGCTCAGGCCGCATCGCTTCGAAGCCTGAAGACAAGCACCTGGGCCAAAAAGCTCAAAGACCCGGTCTACGGGTCGACTTGGTTACCCGAACAAGCCGAGAACCTGCGCAAAGGGGACGTGGTGCTGATTGAGGTCGGGGAAATGATTCCCCTGGATGGCGAAGTCATTCAAGGGGTGGCGACGGTGGACGAAAGCGCCATTACCGGTGAATCAGCGCCTGTGGTGCGCGAGTCAGGTGGCGATTTTGGCTCGGTCACGGGTGGCACCCGTGTCCTGTCAGACTGGCTGGTGGTGCGCATCACTGTCAATCCCGGCGAGTCGTTTCTGGACCGCATGATCAGCATGGTGGAGGGCGCCAAGCGCCAAAAGACACCCAATGAAATCGCACTCACCATTTTGCTGGTGGCCTTGACCATTGTGTTCCTTGTGGTCACCGTCACGCTCTTGCCATTCTCCATTTTCAGTGTGGATGCGGCTGGCTCCGGCACGGTAGTCAGCATCACCGCACTGATCGCCTTGCTGGTCTGCCTGATCCCCACCACGATTGGTGGTCTGTTGTCAGCGGTGGGCGTTGCAGGTATGAGCCGCATGATGCAGGCCAACGTGATCGCGACATCGGGTCGTGCGGTTGAAGCGGCAGGTGATGTTGATGTCCTGCTGCTGGACAAGACTGGCACCATCACGCACGGTAATCGCCAGGCATCCGCCTTTCTCCCCGCTCCGGGCATCTCCGAAGTACAACTGGCCAACTGCGCCACGCAGTCTTCAATGGCAGACGAAACGCCCGAGGGGCGCAGCATTGTCACGCTGGCGCAGCGCATGGGTGCCAGCGAGTCTTTGACCGGTGAGATGCTGGAGGTGCCCTTTACTGCTCAAACCCGGATGAGCGGCATGGACGTCAAAAATCCCGATGGCACCACACGCCAGTTGCGCAAAGGCGCGGTTGATGCCATCCGCAAACACGTTGAAGCCCTGGGTGGGCGCGTGCCAGCTGAAGTTGTGCGTGCCTCTGACGAGGTGTCCCGGCGCGGCAGCACGCCGCTGGCAGTGGCCGATGGCAATCAGGTGCTGGGCATTGTGGAACTCAAGGACATTGTCAAAGCGGGCATCAAGGAGCGCTTTGGTGAGCTGCGTCGCATGGGTATCAAAACGGTGATGATCACCGGCGACAACAGGCTCACGGCGGCTGCCATTGCTGCAGAGGCAGGCGTGGACGATTTCTTGGCCGAAGCGACCCCGGAAGACAAGCTCAAGCTCATTCGCCAGTATCAATCGGAAGGTCGTTTGGTCGCAATGACAGGCGACGGGACCAACGATGCGCCAGCACTGGCGCAGGCTGACGTGGCCGTCGCCATGAACAGTGGCACCCAGGCCGCCAAGGAAGCGGGCAACATGGTGGACCTGGACTCCAATCCAACCAAACTTCTGGAAATTGTGGAAACCGGCAAGGCGCTGTTGATGACGCGTGGGTCGCTCACCACCTTCTCAATTGCCAACGACGTCGCTAAATACTTCGCCATCATCCCGGCCATTTTTGTGTCGACCTACCCGCAGTTGGGCTCTTTGAACGTGATGCACTTGGGCAGCCCGAATTCGGCCATTTTGTCGGCCGTGATTTTTAACGCGCTGATCATCATGTTTTTGATTCCCCTGGCCCTCCAAGGCGTGAAGTACCGCCCCGTCGGCGCCGCTGCGCTGTTGCGCCGCAACATGGCCATCTATGGTCTGGGTGGTTTGGTGGTGCCATTCGTCGGCATCAAGCTCATCGACATGCTTTTGGTTGGCCTGCACCTAGCCTAAGCCCTGATGCAAAAGTTAACTTCACAGGATTTCTCATGAAAAACATTCTTCGCCCTGCACTGGTTCTGTTCCTGGTGCTCACGCTGCTGACCGGTATCGTTTACCCATTGGTGGTCACGGGCGTGGCCCAGACCTTATTTCCGTCCCAAGCACACGGCAGTCTTATTCTTCGAGACGGCAAGGTGGTTGGCTCAACTTTGATTGGACAAAACTTCACTGACCCGGCCCATTTTTGGAGTCGGCCTTCCGCCACTGCCCCGATGTCCAGCAACGCATCTGCTTCCAGCGGCTCGAACCAGGGGCCAATGAACCCAGCGTTGGCGGACGCCGTGAAGGGGCGAGTCGCCGTACTTCGCGCGGCGGACCCAGCCAATAAGGCGGCCGTTCCCGTTGACTTGGTCACGGCATCTGCCAGTGGGCTCGATCCGCACATCAGTCTCGCCGCCGCGCAGTACCAGTTGGGCCGAGTCGCCACGGCGCGCACGCTATCGGTCCCTGTCGTGCAGGGACTTATTGACCAGAGCACTCAGCGCCCCCTGCTCGGGCTGCTGGGTGAACCCGTCATCAACGTGCTGCAACTGAATCTGGCACTTGATGCACACTCAAGTCATGGCAGCAACCACTGATTCCAGGCCCGACCCGGATGCGCTTTTGGCGCAAATGCAGAAGGACGCGCTTGCGCTCACTCAGGGAAAGTTGCGCATTTACTTTGGGGCCAGTGCTGGCGTAGGTAAGACCTACGCCATGCTCAGTGCCGCCCAAAGGGCAAAACAGGTGGGGCAAAAGGTATTGGTGGGGGTCGTGGAAACCCATGGGCGCAAGGAAACCATGGACTTGCAAGCCGACCTCCCGCTGCTGCCACTGCGCAAGGTGGCGCACCGAGGTCAGGTACTTCTGGAACTGGACCTTGATGCGGCTTTGGCCGCCAAGCCCGACATCTTGTTGGTGGATGAACTGGCACACACCAACGCGCCTGGCTCGCGGCATCCCAAGCGATGGCAGGATGTGCAGGAGTTGCTGGATGCGGGCATTGATGTCT
>JAUXQA010000442.1 GCA_030683195.1 Rhodoferax sp.
TGAAGGCGCCTGCGGGCCCGCCAATTTGCACCCGGCTGCCGCCCAGTGCCGAAATCAGAATGCCTGCAATGATGGCCGTGAACAAGCCCGCCTCAGGCTTGAGCCCGCTGGCAATCGCAAAGGCCATGGCCAATGGCAAGGCCACCACACCCACGGTAAGTCCTGCACCCACATCACGCATGAAGCGCTGGCGGTTGTAGTCTCGCAGTGCGTCAATGAGCCGAGGGCGAAAAGACCGAAGCAGACCAAAATTCGGTTGCGGGGTGGGGTGCTGAGGCATCCCGCAATTGTGGCGAACTTTGCTGAGTTGGTTTGTGTGATAAATCAGGGCTTACCCGGGTTGTGCGACAGGTCAGAGTTTATGAAAATGGGCGCCCAGATGCCCTTGGCTCAGGCTGTGTTTGTTTCACAAGAGGTTTCCCCATGTCCGACGTTTCGTTCGATCTTTCCTCAGCTATTTTCTCCAAGTCCGTGATCGGTCAGCAGGAGATCCAAACCCGCGCGCTGAATCTGCCACCCATGGTGCGCCGCGTGCTGGTCATGGTGGATGGCAAGAAAAGCAACGGCGAGTTGGCGGCGTTTGTGGTGGGGCACTCCATTGAGTCGATCTTGAATCAGTTGCTGGACCAAGGGTGCATTGAAGGACGTGCCGTGGCAACGGTAGCGCCCGTGGCATCGGCAAAGGTGGCCAAACCGCAGGCAGATGCTGATTTGTCTCAGTTGCCGCCTCCGGAGGCCCGCAGCGCCAAGGACAGGGAGCTGTCACGCACATTCATGACGAACACCACCAACACCATGTTTGGCCAAAATATGCGCCTGACGCTGATTCAGGCTATCCATGATTGCAAGAGTGTTGAGGATTTGCGCAAGGTCTATTTTTCGTGGGCCGAGACCATGGCGACGAGCAGCACTGGAGCCAAGCGTTTGCCTGAGTTGCGCAAGAGCCTGTTCCAGTATCTCTGACCCCTGAGTTGAGCCCGGGCCGGGTGCCCGCCGCGAGGGTTTAACGCCTGAATTTGCCGTCGGCCGTGATGATCGACAGATCAGCAAAATCCAGGCCTGAATGGTCGGTGGGGCTGTAGCTCAATTCGAGCCCGCCAAGGTCAAATTTTTGCATCCCTTCCAGCGCCGCTTGCAAGCGTTCACGGGAGGGTTTGGGGCCACTGCGGCGCAAGCCTTCAACCAGGACCTTGGCGGCAGCAAAACCCTCCAGCATGGCCGGGCTCACCTCCGTGATGTTTTGGGAGCGCGCCAGGTCGATGGCTTCCTTGACCAGCTTGAACCCAATGGACTGGGGGAACACCTGGGTCACGATCACGCCCCGTGCGTTGTCACCGAGGCTTTTGATGAAGCCCCCTGAAGCATTGTTGGACAGCGTCACCACTTGGGCATTGCTGCCCGCCGCCCGCAAGGCCTTGATGCCGTCTGCCACGGCCGAGCCCGACGCCACCATCAGCACGGCCTGGGCCTCCATCTTGGCGATTTTTGGCGCAATTTGGGAGAAATCAGGTTTGGCGCGTTCGAATTTATCCATGGCAGTTGCCGTCAGCTTGACCGAGGCCAGGCCTTTTTGCGCACCCGTTATGCC
>JAUXQA010000454.1 GCA_030683195.1 Rhodoferax sp.
TGCGCCAGGCCAGGTCGCCAGTGCCGCCAAACAAGACAAGATCAAAGCTCATGAACAGAATTTTTTGAGGTTGTAAATATAGGTGAACGTGACTGTAACTTAGTTTCACAAAAACACGAAATTTTTATAGAGAATGGAAAAATTAAGCTCAAGCTAGCGTTTTCCCCAAGAATGGAGCCAGTGAATTTCGTCTAAGCTTGAGTTGTATTTAAATTACCCCTTGATGCTTCTCGGGGCAAAAAGGAGACCCCATGAAAAAACTGCTGATTTGTTCATCTTTGGTGCTGGCGTATGGCGCGGCGCAAGCGCAAACGGTCAACATGATTTGTTCCGTGCAAGCCGAGTGGTGCAGCTTGATGTCCACGGTCTATGCCAAAACCACGGGTGTCAAGGTCAACATGACCGCCAAGGGGTCCGGCGAAGCGCTGGCGCAACTCAACGCCGAAAAAGCCAACCCCAAAACCGACATCTGGTTTGGTGGCACGGGCGACCCGCACTTGCAGGCCGCTGAGCAAAATCTGACGCTGGAGTACAAATCAGCGCAGCTGACCGCGCTCTACCCTTGGGCGCAAAAGCAGGCAGTGGATTCGAAATTTCGAACAGTGGGCGTCTACCTCGGGCCGTTGGGTTTTGGTTACAACACAGAACTACTGGCCAAAAAAAAGGTGGCTCCACCGACCTCATGGGCTGACCTCCTGAAACCGGAATTCAAGGGCGAGATCCAGATGGCCAACGCGGCGTCCAGCGGCACGTCTTACACCGTCATTGCCACGCTGGTCCAGTTGATGGGGGAAGACAAGGCGTTTGACTACATGAAGCAGTTGCACAAAAACGTCAGCACTTACACGCGCTCGGGTGTGGCGCCGGCCAAAGCCGTGGCGCGCGGCGAGACCGCGGTGTCCATCAGCTTTGTGCATGACGTGACGACCGAGGCGACGCAGGGTTTCCCGGCGGCATCGGTCACCCCATCGGAAGGCACAGGCGCTGAAATCGGCTCCATGAGCATTGTCAAGGACGGGCCCAACACTGAGGCGGCCAAAAAATTCTATGAGTGGGCCTTGACGCCCGGCGGACAGCAGTTTGGCCTGGCAGCCAAGCAGTTTCAGTTGCCCAGCAATGCCAAGGTTCCCGTGGACCCCCGCATGACCAACCCCAGCAAGATCAAGCTGATCAACTACGACTACGCCAAGTACGGCGCCAGTGCCGAGCGCCGCCGACTGATTGCCAAGTGGGAAAAAGAAGTCTTTAATCAGCCACGCTGATTGGCTCGACTGAGCGGTTCCGAGCCCTTTTCCCGTGCATTTATCTGACAACAAAGCCCTGTGGTGGTGGCTGGCCGCAGGGCTGCTGGCCTACATTGGCTTGCCTTGGTATGCGATTCAGGACAGCAATGGCCTGCTGATGATTCCTGCAGTGTTCTCCGGGCCCGAAGCGGGCAACGGCTTGATACAGGTTACGCACTTCGGGCGGCCCTGGCTGGCCTTGGGTGGGGTGGGCTTGTTGGTGGCTGTGGCTGCTGCACTGATGCCGGCCGGGCGGCGACAGGGGCTGGTCTTGATGCTGGGCGGCGGCTCGGCCGCACTGGCTTTGCTGGCCAGTGGCTTTTTGATTGGCGCCCGAGGCTGGGCATTTGAATCAATCACGGCCGCCTGGGGTGCCCTGGGGGCGCGCCAACCGGGCATGGGTTGGGGCGGCTTTGTAGTCTTGACCGCCTTGCTGATGCTGTCAGCTTTCGGCATTGCCCGGCGCGGGTACTTCAGGGGCGACTTGTTCGTGGCCGCCGCAGTGGTGGGGTGCGGTAGCCTGCTGGCGCTGTTTATTGTGTTTCCGGTCTTGAAGGCGTTGAGCGCCGCCTTCTTTACTGAAGACGGTATGTTTGCGGTGACCGCGATCATTGAACGGGTTGCAAGTGAGCGCAACTTCGGGCTGGACTGCGTCACGTCACCGGGCAGTGGCCGAACCTGCGGGGTCGCCTGGAACACGCTCTTTCTGGGGCTGATGACGGCGGCCTCCACCACCCTGCTGGGCACGTTGATGGCCTTGATGGCCGAGCGCGCCTCCAGTCGATACACCAAGCCGCTGAACGTACTGGCCATGCTGCCCATCATCACGCCTCCGTTTGTAGTGGGCCTGGGTTTGATTTTGCTGTTTGGCCGCGCAGGTGTGGTGAACCAGTTTCTGGAGTACGCCTTCGGGATTGAACCGACCCGCTGGTTCTATGGCTGGTTTGGTGTGTGGCTGGCGCAGACCTTTGCCTTCACCCCGATTGCTTTCATGATCATGCGCGGCGTCGTGCAAGGCGTGTCGCCGAGTCTGGAGGAAGCCGCGCAAACCCTGCGTGCCACGCCCATGCGCACTTTCACCACGGTCACCTTGCCCCTGCTCAAGCCCGGCCTGGCCAATGCATTTTTGGTGGGTTTCATTGAAAGCATGGCGGACTTCGGTAACCCAATTGTGGTGGGAGGGCAGTTTGCGGTACTTTCCACTGAAATCTTTTTTGCCATCGTGGGCGCTCAGTACGACCAGGGGCGGGCCGCCTCCCTGGCATGGATATTGACCGCGTTTGCCCTGACGGTATTTGCCATTCAAAGGGGTTTGCTGGGCAAACAAAATTTCACCACGGTGTCTGGCAAGGGCGATGCGGGTATGGCGCTGCCCTTGCCCCGCCAAGTGCGCGCCTTGGTGCACGCGGTGGCGCTGCCCTGGATGGCCTTCACTTTGGTTGTGTACCTGTTTGCCTTTGCGGGCGGCTTTGTACAAACCTGGGGCCGGGACTACACGCTGACCCTGAACCATTTTCGGACCGCGTTCTCTTTGGAGTGGGGCACGTTCGGACTGGTGTGGGCGGGTAGCGCCTGGAACTCCTTGTTCACCACGCTCAAACTGGCCGCCATAGCCGCCCCGCTGACGGCCACGCTGGGTATTTTGATTGCCTGGTTATTGGCACGCACTGAATTCCGGGGGCAGGGGGCCTTTGAGTTTGCGGCCCTGCTGGCCTTTGCGATTCCGGGAACGGTGCTGGGGGTGAGCTACATCATGGCGTTCAATGTGCCGCCGTTTGAGTTGACGGGCACCGCGCTCATCATCGTTTTGTGTTTCATGTTTCGCAATCTGCCGGTGGGGGTGCGAGCGGGTACGGCGGCCTTCAAGCAGCTGGACAAGTCGCTGGACGAGGCGTCCATGATGCTGCGGGCGGGCAGTGTGAAAACCTTGCGTTTTGTGGTGCTCCCTTTGCTCAAGCCCGCACTGGTGGCCGCGCTGGTTTACAGCTTTGTGCGCTCCATCACCACGGTGAGTGCCGTCATCTTTCTGGTGACGGCCGAGTACGAGTTGGCCACGACCTACATCATTGGCCGGGTGGGTAATGGCGACTATGGTGTGGCGTTGGCTTATTGCACGGTGTTGATCATTTTGATGTCGGCTGTGACGGCGCTGATCCAGTTTTTTGTGGGAGAGCGCAAGCTGGGGCGGCGAAAAGCGGTTGCGATGGCTCCCAGTCATTAACAGCGAATACATAGCATGAACAACGGCATCGAGTTTCACAACGTCACCAAACGCTACGGCAGTGACGCCAGCGCACCGCTGGCCGTCAAAGGCCTCAGCTTTGAAGTCCGTCAGGGCACCCTCACCACCATTTTGGGGCCGTCCGGCTGCGGCAAAACCACCACGCTGCGCATGATTGCCGGGCTGGAGTCGCCCACGTCCGGCCGGATCATCATGGGGGGCAAAGATGTCACCACGCTCGGGCCGGCCCAGCGCAATGTCAGCATGATGTTTCAGAGCTACGCCTTGTTCCCGCACATGAACGTGATCGAGAACGTGGGTTACGGCCTGAAGATGTCCGGTGTGCCCAAGCCTGAGGTGCGTTCCCGGGCGCGGGAGGCCTTGAAGAATGTGGGCCTGGTTGACTTTGATGAGCGCCTGCCCAGCGAGTTGTCGGGCGGCCAGCAGCAGCGCGTGGCCCTGGCGCGCGCGCTGGTGCTGGAGCCTGCTGTGTTGTTGTTCGATGAGCCCTTGAGCAACCTTGATGCCCGTTTGCGCCGCGAGATGCGCGAAGAGATCAGGGCCTTGCAGCAGCGTTTGTCCTTGACCGTGGCCTACGTCACCCATGACCAAAGCGAAGCGCTGGCCGTGAGCGATCAGATTATTGTGATGGACCACGGCGTTATCGCCCAGTGCGGTACACCGCAAGCCCTGTACGAAACTCCCACCAGCGAGTTTGTGGCGGGGTTTATGGGCGAGGCCATGCTGTTCCCGGCGCAGGCCGACGCGCACGGTGTGGTCACCCTGGGGCCGCTGTACATCACCAAGCCCCAAACCATCCGGTCCGGGGCGGTCAAAGTCGCGGTGCGGCCCGAGGCTTGGCAGATTGGCGCGGCCGATCAAGGCTTGCCGGCCCGACTGACCAAGCTGGCGTACCTGGGCAGCAACTATGAATACTCCTTTGAGACGGCTCTGGGCCTGATCTTTGTCGTCTCGCCCGACTTGACACGGGTGCTGGAGGTCGGTGCCCAAGTGGGCCTGAGCCTCGCCCAGCACGGGGTGTCGGTCGTTCAAATGTCTTCGCCATAATATAAAAATGAACCAACTCGACGCACTCAAACAATTCACCACCGTGGTGGCCGATACCGGCGACTTCAAGCAGATTGACGCTTACCAGCCGCAAGACGCTACCCCCAACCCCTCGCTCATCCTCAAGGCGGTGCAAAAGCCGGACTACCGCACCTTGCTGACCGATACGGTGGCCCAGTTCAGGGGCCGGCCGCTCGACGAGATCGTCGACCGTCTGCTGGTGCGTTTTGGCTGCGAGATTTTGTCCATCATTCCCGGTCGGGTCTCCACCGAGGTGGATGCCCGCTTGAGCTTTGACACCTCGGCCACGGTCACCCGGGGCGAGCGCCTGATTGAGCTGTACCAGGCGCAGGGCATTCATATTGACCGCGTGCTGATCAAGGTGGCCGCCACCTGGGAGGGCATTCAGGCCGCAGAGCAACTGGAACGCCGGGGAATTCACACCAACCTGACCTTGCTGTTTTCGTTTGCCCAGGCCGTGGCCTGCGGTCAGGCCCGGGTGCAGCTGATTTCGCCTTTTGTCGGGCGCATTTACGACTGGTACAAAAAATCAGCCGGTGCCCAATGGGATGAAGCTGCCAAATCCGGCGCCAATGACCCCGGTGTTGAGTCGGTACGCCAGATTTACAACTACTACAAGAAATTTGGCATCGCCACCGAGGTGATGGGGGCGAGCTTTCGCAATGTGGGGCAAATTACGGCGCTCGCGGGTTGCGACCTGTTGACGATCAGCCCCGAGTTGCTGGCCACGCTGGCGTCCAGCAGCACACCGCTGGAACGGTGCTTGAGTCCGCAGGCGGCCCAGGCGCTGGATATAGCCCCTGTGAATTACGACGAGGCCGGCTTTCGCTTTGCCTTGAATGAAGACGCCATGGCCACCGAAAAGCTCAGCGAGGGCATCCGCGCGTTTTGCGTTGACGCGGTCAAGCTGGAGCAACTGCTGCTCGCAGCCTGATTGACCTGGAGAAGACCCCCATGACCCGTACCCGTTGCGACCGCACCCTGGCTTGGGGTGAGTTGAAGGCCGATTTTGATGCGCGCGGCCGCGCCTTTAACTTGTCACAGGCCTTCAGTGCGGATACGGAGCGGTTTGAGGCGTTCAGCCAAAGTGCCCCGCATGTGTTCGCTGACCTGTCCAAGAATCTGATCGATGCACGTACGCAGCAGTTGCTGCTGGATCTGGCCGGCCAGTGTGGCTTGGAGCAGCACCGCGATGCCCTGTTTGATGGCGCTGCCATCAACAACACCGAGCAGCGTGCAGTGATGCACTGGTTATTAAGAAAACCGCCTCTAGCCGGCGTAAATAAATACTCTTCACCGTCATTTTCAGTAGCAGACCAGCAGTTGCTGGAGGCGTCTGCCCAAGTGCACAGCACGCTGGAGGCGATGCTCGCATACGCCCAGACCGTGCGCGATGACCCGCTCATCACCGATGTGGTCAACATCGGTATTGGCGGCTCTGATCTGGGGCCGCAAATGGCGGTGCTCGCGCTGGCCGGCTTTGCCGTGCCGGGCAAGCGGTTTCATTTTGTGTCCAACGTCGACGGACACGAGTTGGCTCAGGTGCTGCAGGGCGTCAAAGCCCGGAGCACTCTGTTTCTGGTGGCCAGCAAGACCTTCACCACCATTGAGACCATGACCAATGCCAGGTCGGCCAAGGCTTGGTTCGAGGCGCAGGGCGGCGTGGACGTGGGCCGGCACTTTGCTGCGCTGACCACCAACGTGGCGGCCGCCCGGGCGTTTGGCATTGACACCACGTTCGGGTTTTGGGACTGGGTGGGCGGACGTTATTCGCTGTGGTCAGCCATTGGCTTGCCGCTGGCCATCGCCATCGGAGCGCAAGGATTCAGGGACTTTTTGGCCGGGGCGCATGCCATGGACGAGCATTTCCGCACGGCCCCGCTGGCGCAGAACCTGCCGGTTCGCCTGGGTTTGCTTGATGTTTGGTACCGCAATTTCCACGGGTTTACCAGCCGGTGCATCGCCCCGTACCACAGCGCTCTGCGCCGTTACCCGGCCTATTTGCAGCAGTTGGAGATGGAAAGCAACGGCAAGCGGGTGGATGCGCATGGCGATGCCGTGCCTTTTGACACCTCGCCCGTGCTGTGGGGCGAGCCCGGCACCAACGGCCAGCACGCGTATTTTCAGATGCTGCACCAAGGCACGGACGTGGTGCCGGTTGAGTTTGTTGCCGTCAAAAAGCCCCATCACAGCTTGCCCGATCACCACGAGCTGCTGTTGGCCAATGTGCTGGCGCAGGCGCAGGCGCTGATGGTGGGCAAGTCAGATGCAGGCGGGCACAAGCATTTCACCGGCAATCGGCCCAGCACCTTCCTTTTATTGGAGGAGTTGACGCCCGCCAGCTTGGGTGCCCTGATTGCATTGCAGGAACACCGCGTCTTTGTGAGCGGCGCCGTCTGGGGCATCAATAGCTTTGATCAGTGGGGCGTGGAGTTGGGCAAGGTCTTGGCCAAGGACCTGCATGCCCGCCTGGCGAGTGGTGATGTCAACGGGCTGGACGGCTCCACTGCTGGATTGCTGGCGAGGCTGCAGGCCTGAGGTCAGGCCTTCATCTGGGCGCAATGTGACGCCACCTGAAGTTTTTGAGCGCAGCCTGATAACTGTCAGGGTCCACCGAATCCAGGTTGCTGTGGTTGCCTCTTTCAAGGGTGAGCCAGGTTTTGGGCGGGTTGGCGGCTGCAAACAGCTTCTCCCCCAAGTGCATGGGTATCGTCTTGTCCGCGCTGCCATGGATCATCAATAGGGGTGCATGGACACTCGTAATTTTTTCAATGGACGCGAAACGTTCGTTATTGAAGCTGGCAGCCAGACGAGCCAAAAGCCCGGCCTCCCGCGCCACGTCAGTAAAACTGGTGATCGCAGACTCCAGAATCACGCCTCCAAAGTCTTGCGGCGCGCGCAAGCGGCTCGCCAGATCGACCGCGACGCCGCTGCCCATGGAGTGACCATAGATCACGCGTTGCGAGGCGCGTGGCTCCCTGCGTTGCAGTTCTGTCCAGGCCACATCAGCGTCCTTAAGAATGGTTTGCTCGGAAGGTGTGATCGGTGTGCTCAGGCCCCAGCCGCGGTAGTCAACGGCCAGCACGGCAAAGCCCGCGTCGCGCAGTGCTTCGATCTTGCGACTGTTTTGAAACAGGTTGCGAAACGTACCATGAAAGTACAACAGGGTGGGCGCGTTGGCGTCGGGATGCGGCAGCCACCATAGTTGAATGCGGTGTGGGTGGGTGTCCAAGGCGTTGGGTACATCAACAAAGTAGCGTTCATCACCAACGCGCAGCTCGGCAAAGTCGGCAGGTATGCCCACTGTAGGGCGGTAGATGATCAGGCGCTGCTTATTGTCCATCCAGGCGCAGCCGCTGGCAGACAGGAGCCAAGCAGCCATTAAAAGGCCTGGCCATCGCGCCCTTTTGATGCCAGTCGCTAGACTCGGGGCCTTGTGTTGAAGAAAAGAGACCATTGCCTTGTGAAAAAAATGATGTGCGCCAGCCTGTTTGTGATTGTGGCCCACCTGTCTGGCCATGCCTCGGCCGAACCAGGTTTCCTGGCCGACTTCGCGCGTGACAAGGTTCTGAGCGTGCAGTTCAGTCCCTTGACCTATCACTTCTCACAAAATGAGGGTCACAAGAGCGTGGTGATGGTGGGGCTGGAGCGTGAGCATAGCAATGCCCAGCTGGATGGCATGGCCCTGTTTACCAATTCCTTTGGCCAGCCGACGGTGTATGTCTACCCGTGGGGCGGTGTCCATCACGATCTGGGCGGCATACATCATTTGTCATTCAAGTGGACAGCCGGCTTGCTGTATGGCTACAAAGAGCCTTATGCACACAAAGTGCCCTTGAATTTCAAAGGATTTTCGCCAGCGATCATTCCCGCCCTGGCTTATGAATTCAAACCCGGCTTGACGGGACAGCTCAACTTCTTGGGCACGGCCGGTTTGATGTTCCAGCTCAATATGCCCGTGATCTGAGCATCATTTAAAAGACAACAAAAAACCCGCCAGGCTTGCGCCCAGCGGGTTTTTTATCGTGTCGAAAGCAAAAACGCAAATCGACGCAGCATGGCGATCTACAGCTAGGCGTTTGGGCGTAGACAGTACCTCCGGTACGGCAAGCCCAAACAACGACGCTGTAGGTCGTCAGGCAAGGAGCAAATTACATGCCCATGCCGCCCATGCCGCCCATACCACCCATGTCGCCGCCGCCCATGCCGCCGCCAGCGCCTTCGGCTTTAGGAGCCTCAGCCACCATGCACTCGGTCGTCAGCATCAAAGAGGCCACAGACGCTGCGTTTTGCAGAGCGGTGCGGGTCACTTTGGTTGGGTCCAGAATACCCATTTCGATCATGTCGCCGTAGGTCTCGTTCGCAGCGTTGAAGCCGTAGTTGCCCTTGCCGGCCAACACAGCTGCCACCACCACAGACGCTTCGCCGCCGCCGTTGAACACGATTTCGCGCAGGGGCGCTTCGATGGCCTTCATCACCAGTTTGATACCGGCTTGTTGGTCAGCGTTGTCGCCATGCACTTCACCTGCCATTTGCTTGGCGCGCAACAGAGCGACGCCGCCGCCAGCCACGATGCCTTCTTCCACAGCAGCGCGGGTAGCGTGCAGGGCGTCTTCAACGCGGGCTTTCTTTTCTTTCATTTCGACTTCGGTTGCTGCGCCGACTTTGATCACGGCAACGCCACCAGCCAATT
>JAUXQA010000470.1 GCA_030683195.1 Rhodoferax sp.
GGCAGTACGACCGCTGGATGACCGACCTGCTCAAGCGCGACACCGACATGGGCTTGTACCTGCTGTTTCAACTGGCATCCAATTCGCCAGTGGGCTACAGCGCCTCGCACGCCTTGGTGAGCGCTGTGCTGTGCCATTTGATCGCACTGGAGCTGAAACTCCCCCAGGATGAACGCGACAGTCTGGTGCATGCCGCGCTGACGATGAACATCGCCATGACCCAGCTCCAGGACCAGATGGCGGGCCAGCTGGAGAAACCATCCGCTGAACAACTAGCTGCCATTAAGGACCACGCAGCCAAGGGAATCCGGCTGCTAGGGGGCTTGGGCGTGGATGACCCGCTGTGGCTTGAAACCATCGCCCTGCACCATGACGACAGCGCAGGCAAGGGCAGCCTGCGTCTGATCCCAGCCGAGCAGCGTCTTGCCCGCATCCTGCGTGTGGTGGACCGCTACGCCGCCATGATCAGCCCGCGCAAATCACGAGAAGGCCGCAGCGCCATGGATTCAGCGCGGTCCATCCTTGGCCTGACAACCGACATCGTGGACGAGGTGGGCCTGGTGCTGGTGGGGGTGGTGGGCCAGTGCCCGCCCGGAACTTATGTGCGAATGGATGATGGGCAAGTGGCCGTCGTGATGCGCCGCAGCGCCCAGCCCAACCGCCCTTTTGTGGCCATTGTGATCAATGAAGCCGGGGCGCTGGTGAACCCGCCGCGCCTGCACCGCACCGCCACCGCCAGCCCGGGCATCAAGTCGGCCTTGCCGCCATCGGCCGTGCGTGAGCGGCTCAACCACTACCTCATTCTGCAAATGGGAGCCTACGCGGCACAGCACCCTTGAGTGCTCTACTTTTTATCTATAAAACCATTAAATAACGCCGGCTAGCGGATGATTTGATTAAAAATCACCTTCCATGAAGGCCCGCATCACTGCGGCGACCACCAAGCCGTCGTGGTCTAGGGCCAAACTGCTGATACCCGTGTTGTAGACGGTTTCTCCCAGAACCTCACGCCTTTTCCCCAACAAGTAGGCGTTGTAGTCTTCCACGAACTCGGGGTGGGGCTGCACGCAAAACACGTGCTTGCCAACGGAAAACGCCGCCACCGGACAAAACTCGCTGCTGGCCAGCAACTTGGCACCTGGAGGCAAGTCAAAGACCTGGTCCTGATGGCTGGCCAACAACGACAACTCGGTGCGCCCTGCGGCCAATTCCGGCGCATGCCACTGGTAGGTCAGGCGCCCCACTCCCCAGCCCTGCGGCGCACGCCCTACCCGGGCGCCCAGGCACAAGGCAATCAGCTGGTGGCCAAAGCAAATACCGATCAAGGTTTTACGCGCCTGCAGGAGTTGCGCCACCCGGGCGCGCAATTCAATCACCCAAGGCTCTTGCGAAAAGGCGTCAGCCTGGCTCCCCGTCAACAACACCGCATCAAAGCCGTCAAAAGACGCCGGGTAGTGCCCCAGGGTGGTGTTGAAAATCTCAAAAGTACCCTTGGCACCGGCACCCCGGAGCAGGCGTTCAAACATCGCACCATAGCTGGTGTAGAGCGGAGCGACCTGGGGGTCAAGCACATCGTTGTCAAGCACGCAATAGTTCATGGTTGGCCTTCAGTGCTTGCGCTTGTGGTGCGGCTTATTGTCATGAGCGTGCTTGGGTTCGTGCTTGTGCGGTGCTGGGTGCGCCCCAGCTTTTTTACCAAGACGCGACTCGGTGCCCTTGGCCAGGCGCCCCAGGTTCTCGGCATGGCGATAAATCAGCAGCAAGGACATGACGGACACCGCCAGCAAAACCCCCTTGTTCATGAACCAGGCCGTGCCGTCGCCAAACACGTAGTACACCGGTGCAAACAGCGCTGCCGTGATGGAGGCCAGCGAAGAGTACCGGAAAAAATAAGCCATGATCAACCAGGTGGCAGCCGTAGCCAGCCCCAAAATCCAACTGAACCCCAGCAACACACCTAACGCCGTGGCCACGCCTTTGCCGCCCACAAAACTGAAAAACACCGGGTACAGGTGGCCGATAAAAGCCGCCAGCCCGACCATTGCCATGGTGCCCTCCTCCAGGCCATAAGGCTGGCCAAACCACTTGACCAGCATCACCGGCAACCAGCCCTTGGCGGCATCCAGCAGCAGCGTGGCAATGGCTGCGCCTTTGCTGCCCGATCGAAGCACATTGGTGGCTCCGGGATTCTTGCTGCCAAAGGTGCGCGGGTCGCTCAAGCCCATGGCACGGCTCACGATCACGGCAAACGAGAGAGAGCCAATGAGGTAACCCAACAAGGTGGCCAGATACGGTAAATAAGACGGGGTGGAATCCAAGACTATCTCCTGCTGATGCGCCCGGTGGTCGGGGCATAAAGAGGGTATTTTGCCAGCCTGCGCCAGCGGCCTCCCCTGCACGGGCGCAAGGGGCTGTCAGTGCCCATCGTCCAGAGCACACTGGACCGGTATGGCGCCCAGCAGCGCCACACATACCTGGGGGTCGATGCCCACCAAGTAGCCCCTACGCCCGCCGTTAATCAAAATACCGGGCAGCTCAAGAATCGAGCTTTCCACGTAGATGGGCATGTCCCGGCGCAAGCCGAAGGGCGAGGTGCCGCCGACCAGATACCCACTGTGCCGGTTGGCCACCTCGGGCTGACAAGGCTCCACCGACTTGGCGCCAATCTGGCGCGCCAGGTTCTTGGTGGACACCTTGCGGTTACCGTGCATCAGCACAATCAAGGGCTTGGCGTCCTGGTCTTGCATGACGAGGGTTTTGACCACCATGAAGGGATCAAAACCCAGCACCTCGGCACTGTGTTGTGCGCCGCCGTGGGCCAGGTACTCATAGGGGTGCTCGGTGAACGCCACCTTGTGGGCTTTGAGCAGCTGGGTGGCGGGGGTTTCGCTGACACGGTCCTTTTTTGACATAAAAATATACTCAGAGTGGAGAGGGTGCGGTGGCCCGGTCGCTGACTGTGCGGCGGGCGGCCTTGAATTTGCCGTGCTCTTCAACGGCCGTGATGAGGGCTGACGAAAACGCCTGAACGACCGGCGTGAGTGCCCGCCCCTCCAGTGCGACGATCTGGAGGCGGCGCTGCTGCAACTGCGGCTCGTTAAACCGCCGGGCCACCAACAGACCGGCATCAACCCAGCGGGCCGCCGTCAGGTAACTGGCCAGCACAATGTCGAGCGCGCCAATCAGGGGGAACAGGGCCGATGAAAAATTGCAGTCCACGCTGGGGGCATATTGCAAACCCTGCATGCTGCAACTCAAATCAAACAGCTGACGACTGGTGATGCTGCCGGTGCCCATCAGCAGCGGGTAGCGCACCGCATCACTCACGGTCACGCGAGGCTGGCGGGCCAGCGGATGCTCGGGCGACATGATGGCGTAGACCGGCGCCACCGCCGAATGCAGGAGCTGCAGGTTTTTATCCGGCACCAAAGCGTATTTCATGGCCAGATCCACCTCCCCCCGCTGAACCAGCCCACTCACCTCGTCCGGAACCGCCACCCGCAACTGAAACTGCACCGCCGGGTGGCTGGCGCGAAACGCACCAATCACCTGCGGCATGAAACCCGCCGCAAACCCCTCGGTACACGCCAGACGCACGCGCTCGTTGTCCCGGCGGGCCAGCCCGCGCAGTTGCTCCACCAGACGATCCGACTCATCGGCGCTGGCACCGGTGTGGGCCAGCAGGCGCTCACCGGCGGCGGTCAGGGTCATGCCGCGTGCCTGGCGCTCAAACAACACCACACCCAATGACTCTTCGAGCTTGCTGAGTTGCCGGCTCACGGCAGACGCCGCCACATGAAGCCGAAAGGCCGCCTGATTCACCGAACCGGTGCGGGCCACTTCCAGGAAATTGCGCAAGGGCAAACTGAGAAACGAGATACGCATAGTCTGGTGTGATGTCCTTGAATTGCCCCGAAAGCAACGAGTCGTTGCCATATCTCTCACGCAGGCAACCCTAAATTGGCGCCCATAGTAAGGCATCTGGCGTTAAATTGAGTCACGGCCCCTGGCACTGCGCGCCGGGGCACACGCGGATTGATTCACACTGCACTTTCAGAAAATTTTCATGAAACAACTTGCCCGAGCCTCTCTTCTATTTGCCCTCTGTACCGCCGGCTCCTGGCTGCCCGCGACTGCCAACGAGACCTGGCCCACCAAAACCATCCGCATGGTGGTGCCCTTTCCGCCCGGTGGCGGCACCGATGTGGTGGCCAGGGCGTTGGCCTTGAAGCTGGCCACGCAGGTTGGCAAACCGGTCGTCATCGACAACAAGCCCGGAGCCTCCACCATCATCGGCACCGAAGCGGTGGCGCGCAGCGAACCCGACGGCCACACGCTGTTGGTGTCAGGCTCCACCAGTTTCACAGTGAATCCAGCGCTGCGGTCCAAACTGCCTTATGACCCCGTCAAAGACCTGGCACCTATCGCCATGGTGGCGCGGGCACCGCTGGTGCTGGTGGTGGCCGCCAATTCCCCTTACAAAACCCTGGCCGATCTGGTCGCTGGCGCCCGGGCCAAACCCAAAACGATCAACTACGCCACCTTTGGCTCGGGCTCCGGCCCGCACCTGGTGGGCACACTGCTGGAGCAGGCTGCGGGTATCTCACTGCAGGATGTGCCTTACAAGGGCAGCGGCCCGGTGCTCATGGCCCTCATTGGCGGCGAAATCCAGCTCGGCGTTGACACTGTGGCAAGCGCGGCCCCGCAAATTCGCGCCGGCAAATTGCGCGCTCTCGCCATTGCCGGAACCACCCGCTCCAGTCTAATGCCCGACGTGCCCACCGTCGTTGAACTCAAATTACCGGCAGCGGCCTTTGAGGCCTGGTATGCCGTGGCGGTACCGGCGCGCACTCCGCAGGTCGTGGTGAACCGGTTAATCAACGAAGTGGGCCGCGCCATGGCCGACCCGGACCTGCAAGCCCAGATCCGCGCCCAAGGCATGGAGCCCGTCAACCTTGGCCCAGCCGTCATGCGCCCGTTGATCGACGATGAAATTACGCGCTACCGCGCCCACGCCTGGCGCGCCAGGATCGTGGTGGAGTAAACCCATGAGCCGCGATCAACTCATCTCCAACGTCCAGGCCTACTTTGACGACGGCAGCTTCAAAAGCGACCTGCAACGACGCGTCGCCTGGCGCACCGAAAGCGACACCGGCCAACCCTGCCCAGCCCTGAGGAGCTATCTCGATGAAGAAATGGCTCCCTGGCTCACCTCGCTGGGTTTTGTCTGCCAGGTGCTGGACAACCCGCAGGCGGGCGCCGGCCCCTTGCTGCTGGCCCGCCGTATTGAAGACCCTGCCCTCCCCACTTTGCTGACCTATGGCCATGGCGACGTGGTCAACGGACAAGAGGCGTCATGGCGCACCGGCCTGTCACCCTGGAGTGTCACGGTGGAAGGCGAACGCTGGTACGGTCGGGGCACGGCTGACAACAAGGGGCAACACACGGTGAGCCTGGCCGCCTTGGCCCACACCCTGGCGGCAAGGAAGCAGCGCCTGGGCTACAACGTCACCCTGCTCATGGAGATGGGCGAAGAAACCGGGTCGCCGGGGCTGCGAACTTTTTGCGAGCAGCACCGCGACGCACTGCGCGCCGACTTGCTGGTGGCCTGTGACGGCCCGCGCGTGAATGCAGCCCGACCTACGCTGTTTCTGGGCTCGCGCGGCGCAGTTAATTTTTCACTCACGGTGCGCAGCCGCGAGCGGGCCTATCACTCAGGCAACTGGGGTGGCGTGCTCAGCAACCCCGCCACAGTGGTGGCCCACGCCCTGGCGTCACTGGTCGATGCGAAGGGTCGCATCACGGTGCCCCGCCTGCTGCCGCCCCCCTTGAGCGACAAATTGCGCGCGGCACTGGGCGACGTGGTGATTGGCGGCGACACCGACGACCCGGCGCTGACCCCGGGCTGGGGTGAACCGGGCCTGAGCCCGGCGGAGCAATTGATCGGCTGGAATACCCTGGAGGTACTTGCGCTTGGCGCAGGCTCCGCCACGCGGCCCATCAATGCGATTCCATCGTCGGCGGTGGCGCACTGCCAGCTGCGTTTTGTGGTGGGTACGCCGTGGCAGGATCTGGAACACATCGTGCGCGAATTTCTGGATGAGCAGGGCTTTGGCCCGGTGGAGGTGTCGGTGAGCATGGCCTGTGGCGCCACGCGACTCGACCTGAACAACCCCTGGGTGGACTGGACGCTCGCCTCCATCCAGCGCAGCGCCGGGCAGCCGGCCACGCTACTGCCCAACCTGGCAGGGTCGCTGCCCAACGACCTGTTTGCAGACCTTTTGGGCCTGCCCACGCTGTGGATTCCGCACTCTTACCCGGCGTGCGCACAGCACGCGCCCAACGAGCACTTGCTGGCCGGTGTGGCCCGCGAAGGCCTGGCCGTGATGGCCGGCCTGTTTTGGGACCTGGGTGAACCCGACAGTGCGCCGTGGCGAGCCGGTCGCCTGCCCCACAGCACCTGAGTCAGGCCAGACTTATCACTGCGCCGGGTCGCGCATTTCCCAGCGAATGGCATCGATCTGCTTGAGCACATCGGGCGGGAGGGTGGTGCCCCAGGCGTTCAGGTCTTCGTCCAGTTGCGCCACCGACGTCACGCCAATGATGGTGCTGGCGACCTGCCACTTGGTGTAGCAAAAGGCCTGCGCAAACTGGGAGGGCGTCATGCCGTTTTCCCGCGCCAGGGCGTTGTAGCGGCGGGCGGCCGCCAAAGCCTCAGGGCGGCCCCAGCGCTGCTTGCGGGTGGACTCGAACTTGGCAATGCGTGCCTCCATCGGCGCATCGGGGCCGGTCAGGCCGGACTGGTCGTATTTGCCGGTCAGCAGGCCAAACGCCAGCGGCGAATAGGCCAGCAAAGACACATCCAGGCGGTGGCAAGTCTCGTCCAACCCGTTCTCATAGGTGCGGTTCAGCAGGCAATAGGCGTTCTGGATGCTGGCCACGCGCGGCAGGCCATGCTGCTCGGCCAAGCGCACAAACTCGTGCACGCCGTAAGCGGTTTCGTTGGACAAGCCCACGGCACGCACCTTGCCCGCCTTGACCAATGTGCCCAGAGCCTCCAACTGGGCGTGGATGGTGGTGCCGGCGTTGTCCTTGGCGGGGTCAAAGTACATGGCGCCAAACATCGGCACATTGCGGGTGGGCCAGTGGATCTGGTAGAGATCGATCACATCGGTCTTCATGCGCTTGAGGCTACCTTCGCAGGCCGCCACGATGTCGGCGGCGGTCAGGTCGGGGCTGCC
>JAUXQA010000476.1 GCA_030683195.1 Rhodoferax sp.
CGATTCTTACCTTCATGCCGCTGGTGGCGAACGCTGCCTCGACTTCCCTGTGTACTTTCTGGATCAAATCTCTGCGGCGGCTGCGCGCTTTGGCCACTGCTTTGGTCAAAATTCGGTAGCGCCAGGGTTGCAAATGGCAGAAGGCGAGGTCCTGGAGCTCCCGGTAGGTTTGATTCAGTCCCAATCGGTGGGCGATCGGAGCATAGATATCGAGCGTTTCTGACGCAATGCGTGCCCATTTGGCGCGGGGTGCATCAGAGAGAGTGCGCATATTGTGGGTTCGATCCGCCAGCTTGATCAGAATAACCCGAACATCCCGCGCCATGGCCAGTAGCATCTTTCTGAAAGACTCGGCCTGGTTTTCTTCCCTTGTATTGAAATGCAGCTTGTCGAGCTTGGTCAGGCCATCTACCAGTTCAGCAACGGGGGAACCAAACTGTTCGATCAACTCTATTTTGGTAACGTTGCAGTCTTCCAGCGCATCATGGAGTAACGCTGCCATGAGCGCTTGCGAATCCAGCTTCCAGTCGGCACATTGGGCCGCGACGGCGATCGGATGGGTGATATAAGGTTCACCACTGTTGCGAAGTTGCCCCAAGTGGGCCTCATCGGCAAAACGGTATGCCAGACGAACCTGCTCAAGGTCGGCCGGGGAGAGGTAGTCCAGCTTCGCGGTCAGGTTGGCAAAACTGGCAGCCGCAGCGTTGGCCGCAGCCAGGCTGGGAACGCCCGGTCGATGACCATCCCCACCGGGAGGGAGCTTGTTGGAGGATGTTTTCAGTGCGTTGACCACCTGTTGAATATAGCCGTGCAAATGAAGATTTGCTGCACACCAATAAAAAAGCACCGCAAGCGGTGCTTTTTTATTGGTGATCAAAAACTACAAAGGTACTTTTTTCAGCATTTCCAGGCCCACCTTGCCGGCTGCGATCTCACGCAGCGCAGTCACGGCTGGCTTGTTCTTGCAATCCACCTTGGGTGCGTGGCCTTGGCTCAGCATGCGTGCGCGGTAAGTCGCAGCCAAGACTAACTGAAAACGATTGGGAATCTGCACCAGGTAGTCTTCTACGGTAATACGAGCCATGAAATTCTCCGAAAAACCAGGGAGCACTAAGGAATGTGCAAAGCTTTGAATGTGTCAGCCCTGGCACGCCTTTGCGCCGAGAACTTGAGCCGTTGGGAGTGAATGATCGCTTTGAGGTCGAAAAGCGCTCGGTCAAACAACTCGTTAATTATAACGAAGTCGAATTGAGCCACTTGAGCGACCTCAACAGCGGCATTTTTAAGGCGCAGCTCAATGACTTCTGCAGAGTCCTCGCCACGGCGCTCCAGCCTGGAACGCAATTCTTCCCAATTGGGCGGCAGGATAAAAATACTGATGGCGTTCGCAAAAATACGCTTGATTTGAACAGCGCCCTGGAAATCAATTTCCAGAATCACATCTGCCCCCTGGCTCATTCGATCTTCAATCGCCTTTTTGGAAGTGCCATAGCGATGGTTGTGAACGTGAGCCCATTCCACGAAGCCGTTGGCTTCCACCATCGCGTCGAATTCTTGCTCTGAGACAAAAAAGTACTCCCTGCCATGTTTTTCCTGGCCTCTTGGTGCCCGGGTGGTGTGTGAAACCGAAGGCTGAACATGGGAGTCAAGTTCCATTAACGCCTTGACCAGGCTGGATTTTCCAGCCCCGCTTGGGGCTGCGACAACAAACAGGTTTCCGGGGTAGTCCATGGGGGCGCTTCTCGCACAGGTTGATTACAGGTACTTATTCTATGTTTTGCACTTGCTCGCGCATCTGTTCGATCAATACCTTCATATCCACTGAAATGTGAGTCAATTCAAGCGCCGCAGATTTCGACCCCATGGTGTTGGCTTCGCGGTGAAGCTCCTGGATCAGGAAGTCGAGTCGCTTTCCAACTTCTCCCCCTTTGTTGATCAAGCGTTCTATTTCATCCAGATGAGAGTTCAGTCGTGTGATCTCCTCAGCGACATCAATACGAATCGCAAAGGCAGTGGCTTCAGCGAGCGCCCGATCCTGGGCGACCTCTGGCAGGGCTGTGCCATCCGTGAGCGCCATGGCCTCCTTCCAACGATCCATGAAGCGCTGCCGCTGCTGCAAGACAAGTTGGGGCACCAGGGGCACTGCTTGCGCTGCCAAAGCGCGAAGCTGGCTGAGTCGCTCGATCAGCATGATGCCCAGCCGGTCGCCTTCGCGTTGGCGTGACGAGATCAATTCATCCACCGCTTGCAGAGCCAGTGCCAGAACCGCTTCTCGCCAATCCCGTGCGCTGCCGGTGTCATTGGAGGACAAGCGAATCACATCAGCCACGCTCAAGGGTGCGGCATCTGGCAACCAGGCTTTGACGCTGTCCTGCACCGCGTTCAGCCGCTGGAGCAACCGGGTGGTGGGGTCCACAATGATGCTTTGGGTATTGCTTTCAATGGAAACGCGTACCTCCACCTTGCCGCGCTTGAGGCGACCGATCAGCATCTCACGCAAGGCGGGTTCATACTGCCGAAGCTCTTCCGGCAAGCGAAACGACAGGTCCAGAAAGCGGCTGTTGACCGACCTGATCTCCAGGCCGAGTTGGCTTGTCGGGGCGTTTTTGATGTCGGCTTCGGAGCCGTTGCTGGCTGTGCTGTGCTGTGCACTTGCATAACCTGTCATGCTATAAACTGGCATTTTTATTCTCTGAACGATGGAACGTATTTGAGAATAACCCGGATCGACTTGATCAGACAGTAGCCAAAGAGAATTATGTCAAAGGTCAAACCCGCCCCCTTGCCGCCGGACACACTGATCGGCGGTTACCGAGTCGTCCGCAAAGTGGCTGCTGGTGGATTTGGTGTGGTGTACCTCGCTGTAGATGCCGAGGGACAGCAAGTGGCGGTCAAGGAATACTTGCCCTCATCGCTGGCAACCCGCGCGCTTGGTGAGCTGAGCCCTCAGGTGCAGCCTGAAAAGCTGTCGCTGTACAGGCTGGGTCTCAAGAGTTTTTTTGAAGAAGGTCGCTCCCTGGCGCAGATTTCACATCCGTCCGTCGTGAGTGTGATGAACTTTTTTCGGGAAAACGAGACCGTCTACATGGTGATGAACTACCTGGAGGGGGCGTCCCTGCAGGATTTCATCATCACCGCTCGCGACCAAAAGCAGGCCAAGGTGTTTCGGGAGTCAACGATTCGCTCTCTGTTTGACGAAATTCTTCGTGGTCTTCGAATCGTCCACCAGCACAAGATGCTGCATCTGGACATCAAGCCCGCCAATATTTTTGTCACTGACGAAAACAAATCGGTCCTGATTGATTTTGGTGCAGCCCGTGAAGTTCTCAGCAAAGAAGGCAATTTCATCCGGCCGATGTATACGCCCGGTTTCGCGGCACCGGAGATGTACCGTAGAGATGCGTCCATGGGGCCGTGGACGGA
>JAUXQA010000482.1 GCA_030683195.1 Rhodoferax sp.
AGAATTTCGAAAATGGTGGCGGGGGAGGCCGAGATGGCCTCCATCATGGCCATCAATCCGCCTTCAATGCGCTTGGCAATTTCAATCTCGCCTTCACGGGTTAACAGCTCCACTGTGCCCATTTCGCGCATGTACATGCGCACGGGGTCGGTGGTGCGGCCGAACTCGCTGTCCACGGTCGACAGTGCTGCTTCAGCCTCCTCTTCAGCCTCTTCTTCAGTGGCTGCTGTGGAGACGTTGTTGTTGAGGAGCAGTGTCTCCGCATCGGGGGTCTGCTCATACACGGCTACGCCCATGTCGTTGAGCATCGCAATAACGACTTCAAGTGTCTCGGCATCAACGAGTTTGTCAGGCAGGTGATCTGAAATCTCACCATGCGTGAGGTAGCCGCGCGTCTTGCCCAGCTTGATCAGCGCTTTCAAGCGCAACCGGCGTTTGGCAATATCTTCCTCGGACAGCACGGTTTCGTCGAGTCCAAATTCCTTCATCAGCGCACGCTCTTTGGCTTTGCTGATCTTCATGCGCAGAGGTTTGACTTTTTCGCCGGGCACCGCTACGGGCTCCTCGCCTACCAAGTCAGCTTCGATGTCTGACATATCCGCGTCATCTCCGCCGCCGGAGTCCGCCGCGACCTTGGGCTTGCGGCCCCGTTTGACGATGGCTTTTTCAGAGTCGTCTGACTCTGCTGCGGCCTTGGGCGGGCGACCAGGCTTTTTCTTGACTGCTTGACCTGCTTTGAGCAAGGCGTCGGCGGCTTCTTGCATTTGAAGGGCAGTCATTCTGACGGGGGGTTTGGAAGCGGGCACTGTTTTGACTCTCAATTCAGGTTTCTTGACAGGGGCTTTGGCCTCTGCGGCGACTGCAACTTTCACGGGCGTTGGTTCAGAGTCCGCTTTGGCAGCGGGCTTCTGGGCGAACTGAACAGGCTTCTTGGGTTTTGGAACGGGCATGAACACCTCGAGACAAAAAAAGACAGAATGAGCAGGCGCCCCAACGGACTGGCGCAGGTTTTATTTGAAGAAGGAATTAATTCCTTATTGGCAAGATGTGAGGGCGAACATTTGGTGTGCAAGCCCTTGCGGTGGGTTAGCCGGTCGTGAACAATGTCATCAAATGGCTGGGCCCGGAGGTGCTGCTGTCGCTCTTGCCGAAAATAGCCTTAAATTATAAGACGAACTGGATTCACCCGGGATGAACGTCCTGACTTGGCCTTACGGGGTGATCGGCGCTTGAGGGGGCGGCTGTATCATCCGGTCAATCGATCTGCGCCAGCGCGGCTTCCAACTGGAGCCGACGGGTTTGCAGTTCCCGATAGAGGTCGAGGCTGCTGGGGTCGGATTTGGACGCTGTAATGGCCTCGGTTTGCTGAGTTTTGATTCGCTCCACCAGCATGCGGTTGAGCAAATTGCGCAGCTCAGTGCTGGTTTCACTCAAGGGCACTGGATTGTCCATTTCGTGATCGGCCATGAGTTTGAGTGCCAACTCTTCGCCCTCGTGACCCTGTAGTCCTTCACGCAGGGCCACCCAAGGTTGAGGACCGTACTCGTGGAGCTGGCTTTCTAACCAAGAAAACAAGGCCCCATAAGGCTGAGGCAATTCGCAAAGCAGGGCGTGGTCTTCGGCAGACAAAAATTCCAGCGCGGCCATATTGCCGAGCAGGATGCGTGTTGCATGGTCCGCGCGGCTGGCTGGAAGGCCGCGGCCGCTCAAGGGGGCGCGAAAGCTGCCTTTTTTATTTGAATCCCGCTTGTAGCCCCCGTATTCATTTGACCTGTCGCTATTTTTTTCATGGCTTTTTGAGCGCTTGGGTTTGTCACTGTCGGTCCGGGGAATCCACAGCTCGGTCAATTCCCGGCTGGACAGTTGCACCAGGTCGGCGAGTTCCATCAGGAGCTGCAGTTTGAGCGCGCCATCAGGCAGTTGCATCCAGAGCGGCTTGGCATTGCTGGCCATGTGAGCACGTCCTTCGGCCGTATTGAGGTCGCAGCCTTCGCGCACAGTGTCGATCAACAGTCGACTCAATGGCACAGCTTCGCTGACATAGCGTGCAAATGCTTCTTTGCCATGTTCCCGAATAAAGCTGTCGGGGTCATGTTCGGCCGGCAAAAACAGAAACTTGACACTTCGTACATCGGTGGCAAAGGGGAGGGCGCCGTCCAACGCTTTGCGTGCCGCCCGTCTGCCAGCAGCGTCACCGTCAAAGCTGAACACGACGGAATCCGTAAAGCGAAACAGCTTTTGGACATGATCTACAGTGCATGCTGTTCCCAAAGTGGCTACGGCGTTGGGAAACCCGAGTTGGGCCAGGGCCACCACATCCATGTAGCCTTCAGTCACCAGCACGTAGCCCTGATCGCGCAGCGCATTTCGGGCTTCAAACAGCCCGTACAGTTCACGGCCTTTGCTGAACACTGGCGTTTCGGGGGAATTCAGGTACTTGGGTTTTTCGTCGCCCAGAACGCGCCCACCAAAGCCAATGCAGTCGCCCTTGACGTTTCGGATGGGGAACATGATGCGGTCACGAAACCGGTCGTAGCGCTTGTCGTCCTGGCCTTCTTCGCTGTTCAATATCACGAGGCCGCTTTCGACCAGCAGGGGCTCTTCGTAGTTGGGGAACACGCTGGCCAAGCTGCGCCAGCCTTCCGGCGCATAGCCGAGCCCGTATTGCTTGGCAACCTCACCCGACAGCCCTCGGCCCTTGAGGTAGCTCACGGCCTTGGGTGATTTTTTGAGCTGCTTTCTATAAGCCGTGCAGGCCCTTTCCAGCACGTCTGACAAGGTGACCTGTTTTTCTCGCTGTTCGATTGCACGCGCGCGGTCTTGGGGGGATGCATCGTCCTCGGGCACTTGAAGGCCATATTGCTGCGCCAGGTCTTTAACGGCTTCAACAAAGGTCATTCCCGCGTGGTCCATCAAAAAACTGATGGCATTCCCGTTTTTTCCACAACCGAAGCAGTGGTAGAACTGCTTGGCTGGACTGACCGAGAAGGAGGGCGACTTTTCCCCATGAAAGGGGCACAGGCCCATGAAGTTGGCGCCGCCCTTTTTCAGTTGCACATAGCGGCCAACGATCTCGACGACATCGGTTCGTGACAGCAGTTCCTGAATAAAGGTCTGAGGGATGGACATACCGCAATTGTAGAAACTTGCAGTTCAATCTATTTCCGGCGGGCATTCAAGCCAGCGGTCAGGCCGCTGCAGGCTTTGTTTAGCGTGGGGCCAGTCGGATCGCTCCATCAAGCCGGATCACTTCGCCATTGAGCATGTCGTTCTCAAAAATATGCTGAGCCAGTTTTGCGTAGTCCTGAGGCGTACCTAGGCGAGACGGGAACGGCACGCTTGCGGCCAGAGAGTCTTGCACCTCTTGGGGCATGCCAAACATCATCGGTGTCCCGAAAATACCCGGGGCGATGGTCATGTTGCGGATGCCATTGCGGGCGAGGTCTCGGGCGATGGGAAGTGTCATGCCGACAATGCCGCCTTTTGAGGCGCTGTAGGCTGCTTGACCTATCTGGCCGTCGTAAGCAGCCACGGAGGCTGTTGAAATCATCACGCCCCGCTCTCCCGTGCTCTCGGGCTCGTTTTTGACCATGGCATCTGCGGCCAAACGGATCATGTTGAAGCTGCCAACGAGGTTGACGGTGATGCACTTGGAGAAAACGCCCAAGCTGTGTGCTCCGTTCTTGCCTACTGTTTTTTCTGCCGGTGCAATGCCTGCGCAATTCACCAGGCCCATGAGCTTGCCCATGGAAACGGCTTTGGCCACGGCGGCCTGACCGTCGGCTTCGTTGCCGACATCGCACTTGACAAACGCGCCGCCAATTTCCTGCGCAACGGCTTCGCCCTTCTCAACTTGCATGTCCGCAATA
>JAUXQA010000495.1 GCA_030683195.1 Rhodoferax sp.
CAGGGCAAAATTTTGTCGCGCATGGCCAATATGGAAAAACAAAAACGCATGGTGCAGCTGCTCGAACCCGCCTTTTTGATCGAAGGCGATGAGCTGGAATCCTTGGCGGGCGTGGCGGTATAGCGGGAATAGAGACGTATGGTCAAACTGTTGATCGTTGATGATTCCGCGCTGATGCGGCGCCAGTTGACGCAAATCTTTGCAGCTACTGGCGACTTTGAGATCAGCCAGGCGCGCAATGGCCTGGACGCAGTGGAGCAAAACCGCACCTTCTTGCCGGACGTGGTCACACTGGACATCAATATGCCCGAGATGGACGGCATCACGGCCCTTTCCCTGATGATGGCTGAGCGTCCAGTGCCCGTGGTGATGGTGTCCTCGCTGACCGAGCAAGGCGCGCTGGCTACTTTCGAAGCGCTCAACCTGGGTGCGGTGGATTACATTGCCAAACCCGGCGGCACCATTTCACTGTCGATTGGCGATATCACTGACGATCTCATCGCCAAGGTGCGTGCCGCAGCCCGCGCTCAGCTCAAAGCCAAAAAGCCAGGTGCAGCAGGGCTGGTACAGCGCTTGCGTGACGACAAGCAAAAGGCCGCCACGACGGCAATGGCCCTGCGTCGGGGTGTCGGTTCTGAAGGCCTGGTGATCATCGGTGTGTCTACGGGTGGGCCACGTACGCTGGAAGAAATTTTGCCGCTGTTACCTGGTGACTTTCCTTGGCCGGTGCTGGTAGCCCAGCACATGCCCAGTTCGTTCACCAAGCCATTTGCGGACCGACTCAACAAGGTCTGCGCGCTTGAAGTCGTCGAAGTGGGATTGCCCATGCCGGTGCTAGCCGGGACAATTTTTATTGCCAAAGGGGGTGCTGACATGGTGCTGACCAAGCGGGCTGGCCGGCTGACTGCGCTACCCAAGCCGGAGAGCCCGAGTTACCTGTGGCATCCCTCTGTCGAATTGCTCGGCCGATCGGCGCTGGAGCACTGTGATCCGGCGCGCATCACCGCGGTCATGCTCACCGGCATGGGTAACGATGGCTCTGATGCGTTCACTGAAATCAAAAAAATGGGTGGTCAAACCATTGCCGAGTCCGAAGCCACGGCGGTGGTCTTTGGCATGCCGCGTGAGCTTATCCAAAAGCGCGGGGCCAGCGTGGTGCTGCCCGCCGACCAAATAGCAGCCCAACTCACCCTCTGGGCGCGACGTTAACGGAGTAAACCATGGCTTTTGTCAAGAAGAAAGACACCAAAATTGTTGAGCAGGAAGACCGCAAGCAAACGCGAGAATGCCCTAGCCTGCTGATCAACTTGCATGATGACAGTGCAACAACCCGGCGCTGGGCCGCGCGTGATCTGGTCAACTGCCCGCAATCTGCGGCTGCACTGGTGACTCGGCTCATGGTGGAGCCAGACCTGTCGGTGCGAGAAGTCATTTTGACCACCCTGACCCGGCTGGGTGATGCTACTGCCGTGGCTGGGCTGGTGGATTGTCTGCGCAGCGAAGATGCGGCATTGCGCAATGAAGCCATAGAAGCCATGAAGCAGCTCCCCGACGAGGTGGCTCCCATCATGCACGGGCTGCTGATGGACGCCGACCCCGATGTGCGCATTTTTACTGTGAATGTGCTGGAGTCGTTGCGTCACCCGGATGTTGAGTCATGGCTGATTGAGGTCATCACGCACGACGCGCATGTGAATGTGTGTGCAACAGCAGTCGATTTGCTCAGTGAAGTGGGCACTGCGGCCGCGCTGGCTCCGCTGCAGCAGCTAAAAGCACGCTTTGGCGACGAGCCCTACATGCAGTTCGCAGCCAATCTGGCGCTGCGGCGCATCAACGAGAACTGAGCCAATCATGGCAGCCATCACCATCACCGAAGACGATTTCCAGAAGTTTCGGGAGTACTTCTACCGCAAGACTGGCATCAACTTTGAGCCGACCAAGCGCTACTTTGTTGACAAGCGGCTGGTAGAGCGCATCCAGGCCACCGGCAACACGGACTTTCGCAGCTACTTTGTCATGTTGCGGTTTCAGGCATCCGGCGACGAGGTACAGCAGCTCACGAACTTGATGACGGTTAACGAAACCTACTTTTTGCGTGAGGAATACCAGTTCCAGTGCCTGGTGAACTCCATATTGCCCGAGCTGGTTAAAACCAAAACCGACAACAGTCCGATTCGCATCTGGTGCATACCCTCGTCGTCAGGCGAGGAGCCTTACACCATCGCCCTGTACCTGATGGAGCGCTGGCCCGGCATTGCCAAATGGGATGTTGAAATCATCTCGTCCGATATTGATACCGGCATCTTGCGCAAGGCCCGTATCGGGCGGTTTTCAACACGCTCGATACAGCATGTGCCCAAACCCTGGCTGGCCAAGTATTTCACCCGCCATGGTGATGAATACCAAATATGCGAGGACATTCGCCAGGCGGTTGAGTTCACCCGCGTTAACCTGGCCGAGCCGGCTGACACCCGGCCGTACCGCAATTTCGATGTGATTTTTTGCCGCAATTTGCTGATTTACTTTGACGACGTGTCGCGCAAATCAGCGGCCGAGACTTTTTACGATGCGCTTAAACCCGGGGGCTTCATTTGCCTGGGCCACTCTGAATCGATGAGCCGTATTTCATCGCTCTACAAAGTGCGCAAATTTCCTGAAGCCATTGTTTATCAAAAATCCCCGGAGGCTCGATGAAACGCATCCTGATTGTTGATGATGCTGCCACGGTACGCATGTACCACCGCAACATCCTGGAAGAAGCTGGCTACAGCGTGGCTGAGGCCATTAACGGCGTTGAAGCGCTTGAAAAAGCGCTGCAAGACTCGTTTGACCTCTATATTGTGGACATCAACATGCCCAAACTCGACGGTTTTGGCTTGTTGCGCCAACTGCGCAGTGAAGACATTGCGCACGCCCCAGCCATCATGGTCTCTACCGAAGCAGCGGTCCACGACCAGGCCGCTGCCTTGCGCGCCGGGGCCAATTGCTACCTGACCAAGCCAGTCAAGCCCGAGCAATTATTGACGCATGTCCGCTTGCTGCTGGGAGAGATTGGTTCATGAACCCCTTACTGGCGCAGTTTTTATCCGAGGCACGTGACTTTTTGCAGGGCATTGGCGAGAAGCTGATGGAGCTGGAGCAAGCCCCCGATGATGCTGAGCTGATGGTGGTGCTCTTCAGGCTCGTACACACCTTGAAGGGCAACAGCGGGCTGTTCGAGTTTCCTGAAATGACGCGTGTGCTACACGCCGGCGAAGACCTGATGGACGCCGTGCGCCAGGGTCGCGTGGCTTACTCGCAAGCGTTGGCAGACCAACTGCTGGATGCCATGGACTTTGTTGGCCTTTTGTGCGATGAGATTGAGTCTGACGGGTGTATTGATGCAAGCCGCGCCACCGATGCATCGCGACTGGCGCAAGCCCTGCGTGGTTTGATTGCGAGTCAGGCAATAGACGCTGAAAACGGGGGGGCAGGACATGTCCCTGAGTTGGCTGCAGGCACCAGCCAGTCAAGCTCTGAGGTACAGCCGTTGCCAGAAAAACTGCCGTTGGCCAACATTCCCGAACCCATCCGGCTGGCCGCTTTCAGGCTTGCCCAAGCCGGCGACACACTGTGCTGGCTGACTTACACACCCGTCGCCGACTGTTTTTTCCAGGGCGATGATCCATTTTTCAACGCACGCCAGACCCCTGATATTTTGTGGTGTCGTATTGCACCAACCGAGCCTTGGCCCGCCTTGGCTGAACTGGATGCTTACCGCTGCGTGTTGTCTTTTGAACTGCTCACTACCGCGCCACGCGCCGAGCTTCTGGAGCAATACCGCTATGTACCCGATCAAATCAAGCTGATTGAGGTCAACCCCTTGGGTTTGGTGCTGCCGCAAGGTGACCCCAATGGGGGGCCGGTTTACGAGGATTTTGTGGCCGACGCGCTGCAGCACCTGGAGGCTGGCAAGCTGTCAGCCTTGAAGCAAGCTGCTCAGACCATGTTGCACCTGAGCAACCCGGACTTGTGGCTATCGTCTGCCCTGCGCTGGTTGCTGGCGATGCTGGCCAGCCCGACTCCCGACACGGTGGCTGTGCGTATCCTGATTGAGTCGCTGCGAAGCTTGCAGGTACCCGACTGGTCGGCTTTTAACCTCCAACCGCCCGCAAACGAGACTGACAGTCCGGCGAAAATTGCAACACCTGACCCCGTCCCTGCTTCCGTTCCCGTCCCTGCTCCGGCGGCTGCAGCCGTCGCGGTACCGGTGGCGGGCAAGCCGCTGTCGGCACTGGAAGCGGCCGCCATTGAGTCGATGATGTCCACGCAGCGTCAAGTGCTGCTGCTTGACGATCATCCATCCTGGCGGGCGGGCCGCCTCCAAGCCGCAGCGATGGTGCTGGTTAAATGCTGCAAGGCGTTAGGTGACCCGGCCGCTCAACTGGCCATTGAAGACGCGCTGGCACAAGATTTGGCGCAAGGCAACAGCCTGGCGCTGCTGGCCTGGCTTGCCGCACGCAACAGCACCCCTGAAGAGATCCTCGTTGTGCCTGTTCCCGTCGTGAAGGTGATGCCACCAGACGCGGGGTCTGCTTCATTAAGCATAGCGGATAGTGCAATAAATACGCCGGCTAGAAGCACTATTTCTTTGGAAAATGAGCCTGCTGGCGATGCACCCAAATTTGGCCGCCGCGCCGACGACAGCAATCCCGTTGTCAATGCGGGGAGCAAAAGTCTCAAGGTCGATCAGAGCAAGATCGACCGGTTGATGAACCTCATTGGTGAAATGGTGGTGTCCAAAAACGCCTTGCCGTATCTGGCGCAACGTGCCGAAGAACAGTTTGGCGTGCGTGAGCTCAGCCGCGAGATCAAGTCCCAGTACGCTGTCATCAACCGCATTGCCGAAGAAATGCAGGATGCCATCATGCAAGTGCGCATGATGCCGGTTTCATTTGTGTTCCAGCGCTTTCCGCGTCTTGTCCGCGATATTTCCCGCAAGCTTGGCAAAGAAGTTAATTTGGTGCTTGAGGGCGAAGACACCGAGGCAGACAAAAACATCATCGAATCCCTGGCCGACCCCTTGATTCACATTGTGCGCAACAGCCTTGATCACGGTTTTGAAACGTCAGAGGTGCGTCAAGCGGCAGGCAAACCCGCCACTGGCACGCTGACCATCCGCGCCGTGCAAGAAGGTGACCGTGTGCTGATCGACATCATTGACGACGGCAAAGGCATTGACCCCGGCATCATCAAGCGCAAAGCTTATGAAAAAGGCGTGATCGACGAAGCCACCCTGGAGCGCATCACCGACCGTGAAGCCATCAACCTGGTGTTTGCGGCGGGTTTCTCCACAATGGAAGTGGTGTCGGACCTGTCGGGCCGTGGGGTGGGAATGGACGTTGTGCGCACAGCCGTAGAAAAGGTCAATGGCACGCTGCTGCTTGACAGCGACGTCGGCAAAGGCACGCGCCTGCGCATCACGCTGCCCCTGTCGATGGCGGTGACCAATGTCATGATCATTGAGGCAGATCGCCAGATTTTTGGTATCCCGATGGATCATGTGGTGGAAACCGTACGCATCCCGAGAAGTTCTATTCGCCGCATCAAACACAGCCAAACCATTGTGTTGCGCGGCAGCATTGTGCCGCTCAAGGCACTTCACACCCTGCTGGGCCTGAGCGCCCAACCGCGCCCCAATGCGGATGATGAAATGGCTGTGCTGGTTGCGCGTGTAGGTGGCGCGGTGGTGGGCTTGCTGGTAGACAGCTTCCGGGAAACCGCCGAGATCATTCAAAAGCCCCTTAGCGGCGTGTTATCTGGCCTGGGGGCCTATTCAGGATCGGCCCTGATGGGCGATGGCTCAGTGCTGATGGTGCTCAATATCAAGGAGATTGTGTGATGCCCATTGAGTACAAAAAGAACCAGGCCACGCTGCGCGAGATTGTCAGCGTGGAAGACGCTGAGGCCCTCCTGGGCTGGTTGCAAAACAAGCCCTCAGCGAAAATTGACCTCTCCGACTGCAGCCATCTGCACCCTGCC
>JAUXQA010000277.1 GCA_030683195.1 Rhodoferax sp.
CGGGGCGCTGCAACTGCGCTACTTTGGTCCCCGCCCCCTGCTGGAAGACAACTCGGTGCGCTCCAAAAGCACAGCCACACTCAATGGCCGCATTGGCTACAAGTTCAACCCCAAACTCACGATCGAACTGGAAGGCTTCAACCTGACCAACCGCAAGGCATCGGCTATCGACTACTACTATGAGTCACAACTCAAGGGGGAAGCCAGCCCCGTGGGCGACATTCACTTCCACCCGATTGAGTCCCGCAATTTCCGGGTGACCCTGGTGGCTAATTTTTAAACTTGCTGCCCGGACTCCTTGCGCCGGATCGCTTCTTTTGGAGACTCTGGTGTAAGGATGTTCAAGACCCACCGACTCACTCATGGCAAAACTGATTTATGGTGGCTTGCCTGATTGAAACAAGGAATTGAACATGAACAAGAGAACATTACTGAAGACGCTGAGCGGCTGGTTCGCGGGGGCTGCCTTGCCTGCGGCTGCACTGGCAGCGCCGCCTTTCCCTCTGAAAAAGTCGGAGGCCGAGTGGAAAAAGCTCGTCTCCCCCGCAGCCTACAACGTGCTGTTTGAGCACGGCACCGAGCGTGCGGGTACCAGTGCCCTCAACGCGGAGAAACGCCCGGGCACCTATGTGTGCGCCGCCTGCAATCTGCCGCTGTTTGACGCAGCGCACAAGTACGAGAGCGGCACCGGCTGGCCCAGCTTTTGGCAACCGCTGCCCGACGCCATGGGCACATCGACCGACTTCAAGGCCATCTACCCGCGCACCGAATACCACTGCGCGCGCTGCGGCGGCCACCAGGGCCATGTGTTCAACGACGGCCCCAAGCCTACCGGCAAGCGCTACTGCAACAACGGCGTTGCCCTGGCGTTTGTGTCCCAAGGCATCACCCTGCCAGCCTTGCGCACTTAGGCACTTAGGCACCCTTTATTCAAACTGGCATCTGACGATGAACATTCCATACCCCCTCAAAACATTCGCCCTCGGGCTTGTGCTGGCAGGCGCCTCTGTCGCCGCGCAGGCCGCCACCGCCACCGCTGTTTTTGCGGGCGGCTGCTTCTGGTGCATTGAAAAAGACTTTGAGGCCCTGCCCGGCGTGGTGGGGGTCGAGTCAGGCTACACCGCCGGCAAAAACACCAACCCCACCTACGAATCGGTCAGCGCAGGCCACACCGGCCATACCGAGGCCGTGCGCGTAATCTACGACCCCGCCAAGGTCACCTACCCGCAACTGGTGGACTATTTTTGGCGCCACATCGACCCCACGGTCAAAGACAGGCAGTTTTGTGATGTGGGCAGCCAGTACCGCAGCGGCATTTACTGGGGCAACGAGGCCGAGCGCAAGGTGGCCGAAAGCAGCCGCGATGCGCTGATCAAGAGCGGGCGCTTCAAGACCATCCATACCGAATTGGCCAGCGCCAGCCCTTTCTACCTGGCAGAGGAGTACCACCAGGACTATTACAAAAAGAACTCGGTGCGCTACAGCTACTACCGTCTGTCATGCGGGCGCGATGCCCGGGTCAAAGAACTCTGGAAATAAAACGCTATTATTTTTAGCAATCCCATCCAATAGATACGCCGGCCAGAAGGTTGTTTTATTGTTTTTTTGCCTTTTTGGCTTCATTTTGATCACCCAAGACCACCACCATGCCCGAAGCGACTCACTTTTACGAACCCCGCCACGGCCACGGGCTGCCACACGACCCGTTCAACGCGATCGTCGGGCCGCGCCCGATTGGCTGGATCTCCACCCGCAGCGCCAGCGGGGCCGTGAATCTCGCCCCCTACAGCTTTTTCAACGCCTTCAACTACACCCCGCCGATCGTCGGATTTGCCAGTATTGGCTATAAGGACACGGTGCGCAACGCCGAGCAAACCGGCGAGTTTGCCTGGAACCTGGTGACACGCCCCTTGGCGGAGGCCATGAACCAGACCTGTGCTGCCGTGCCGCCGGAGGTGGATGAGTTCACCCTGGCCGGGCTCACCCCCGTGGCATCCCGCCTGATCGCCGTGCCCCGGGTGATGGAAAGTCCGGTGTCGTTCGAGTGCCGCTGCACCCAGATCATCCAGCTCCAGGGTGTCAATGGCGACAAGGTACCCACCTGGCTGGTACTGGGCGAGGTAGTGGCCGTGCACATTGCCCAAACGCTCCTGAAGGACGGTATTTACGACACGGCAGGCGCCGGCCATGTGCTGCGCGGTGGCGGACCGGCAGACTATTTTTCGATAGGTCCCGAGCAGCTTTTCAAGATGCGCCGACCGGCCTGAAGCTGCCTACCCGCCTGCGGGCCGGGCCCGATTCATGGTGCATGATCCAACTCATGGACTTACACACAAGAGCAGCTTGGGCATGAGCACGCCCACATCAGCGGGCTCAGCCAGCCCCCAGTTCACGCCCGGCTTCATGGTCTTGCACGGCAACCGCCTGGAAGACCTGCGTGACCTGTTGACCCAGTTCGTCAAGTCGCAGCCCCTGCCGCCTTTGGTAGCGGAGGTGATTCTGGTGCAAAGCAACGGTATGAAGCACTGGCTTGAGATGGCGCTGGCCGATGACGGCGCTTTAGGCATTTGCGCTGCCACCCGGCTGGAGTTGCCCAGCGGCTACCTGTGGCAGGTTTACCGCAAGGTACTGGGCGCCGAGGCGGTGCCGCAGCACATGCCTTTTGACAAAAGCAGCCTGGTCTGGCGCCTGGTGCGGCTCCTGCCTGCACTGGCCGCCAGCAACCCGGTGTATGAGCCGCTGGCCCGCTACCTGGCGGACCCCACGGACGGCCGCAAGCTGTATCAGCTGGCCCTGCAAGTGGCCGATGTGCTGGACGGCTACCAAAGCTACCGGGCCGACTGGCTGAGTGATTGGGCTCAGGGCGAAGCCGGACACGACCTCTTGCGCAATCACCGGGGCGAGCCGAGTGCGCTGGACAGCACCCACGCCTGGCAAGCCCAACTGTGGCGCGATATTCGGGCCGATGTCGGCCCTGAGTTGGCCAACGCCTCGCGCGCCAGCGTGCACGCCGGGTTCATGACCCAACTTAAAGCGCAGGTAGCCCAAAGCCTGGCCTCGGGCGAACGCGTACCCGGGCTGCCACCGCGCTTGGTGGTGTTTGGCATCTCGTCCCTGCCCATGCAAACCGTGGAGGCGCTTGCGGAGCTGGGCCAGGTTTGCCAGGTGCTGATGTTGGTGCAAAACCCGTGTCAGTACTTTTGGGGCGACATCGTCGAAGGCCATGACCAGCTGCGCGCCCAGGTGCGCCGGCGCCAGGCCCTCAAGCCTCTGGGGGCCGCTGCAGCGGACAGCGAGGCGCTGCATACCGCCACCCACCCGTTGCTGGCGTCCTGGGGCAAGCAGGGGCGCGACTACTTGCACCTGCTGGATGACTTTGACCGGGTTGAAAACTACCAGCAGCGCCTGACCCGGGTCGATGTGTTTGTGGACCCTGCGGACGGGCTGGCAAACCCCTCGCAGTTGAATCAGCTGCAGTCCGCCATCCTGAATTTGCAACCCCTGCCCGAGACCCCGGTGGTGCTTGAAGACGACCACTCCATCACCTTGATGACCACCCACAGCGCCCAGCGCGAGGTCGAGGTGCTGCATGACCAGCTGCTGGCCTGGTTTGACGCCGACCCGTCGCTGCACCCCCGCGATGTGATGGTGATGGTGCCGGACATGGCCGCTTTTGCGCCGCATATCCAAGCCGTCTTTGGCCGGTTCACACCCAGGCAGACGCGCCATATCCCTTTCTCGCTGGCTGATACGACGCCGCGCCAGTCGCCCCTGGTGCAGGCGCTGGATCAACTGCTGTCATTGCCTCAGTCGCGGGTGTCGCTGGCGGACTGGCTGGGTTTGTTTGAAGTGGCGGCCTTGCGCCAGCGTTTTGGCATGAGTGAGACTGATGTAGCCCAGCTGCAGACCTGGCTGACCCAGGCCGGCGTGCGATGGGGGCTCGATGCCACGCACCGCATGGCCTGGGGGGTGCCTGCCAGCGTGCCCGGACTGGACCAGAACACTTGGGCGTTTGGCCTGCGCCGCCTGTTGCTGGGCTATGCCGTGGGGGCTGCCAGTGAGCCTTGGGGTGATACCTGGCCGCAAGAGGGCCTCAGCGGCCTGGACGCTCCGCTGATCAGTGCCCTGCTCAACTGGGTGGACGCCACCAGCCAGACGCTGCAAGACCTGTCGGGCGACAAGACGCCCGAGCGATGGGGCCAGACCTTGACGGACCTGGTAGAGCGTTTCTTTTTGGCCAGCGATGACGCCGAAGACCGCCTGATCCAGCGCTGCCTCGCCCCCCTGGACGTTTGGCTGCAAGCCTGCGAAGACGCCCGCCTGGACACGCCCCTCCCCCTTGACGTGGTCCGCGAACACTGGTTGTCACAAATTGAAGAAGGTGGCTTGCATCAGCGCTTTTTTGGCGGTGGCGTACAGTTTGGCACCCTGATGCCGATGCGCTCCATCCCCTTCAAGGCCATCTGCCTGCTGGGCATGAACGATGGCGACTACCCCAGGCAACAATCTGCCCGTGACTTTGACCTGATGGGCACCAGTTGGCGCGCCGGGGACCGCTCCCGCCGGGAAGATGACCGCTACCTGTTTTTGGAGGCCCTTTTGTCGGCCAGACAGCACCTGTACATCAGTTGGCAGGGACACCGCGCGACCGATAACACCGTGCAACCGCCCTCGGTCCTGGTGGCGCAGCTGCTGGACTACCTGAATGCCGGCTGGACGCCACGCGTCCAGCCTCGCCAGCAGCCGCTGCAGCCTTTCTCAATCGCCTATTTTCTGGAGGGCTCGCCGTTTCACACCTACGACCAGGAATGGGCACGGGTGCATGCCCCCCCTGGCAGCCTGACACCCGCCGATGCGCCCGACACACCGTGTGCGCCAAGAACCGCTCCCACCGCCCTGACGCTGGCTGACCTGCGCCAACTGCTGCGCCAGCCGGTGGAGGTGTTCTTCAGGGCCAGACTGCAGGTGCCACTCGATGCATTGGACGAACTGGAGCAGCTCGAAGAACCCTTCTCCCTCAATGGCCTGGAAAACTACCATGCCGGGCAGACACTGATTGAAGCCGATAATCTGCAGGCGGCGCTCACCCGCCTGACGCTATCGGGCCAATTGCCCATGGCTGGCTTTGGCACCCGCACGGCGGCAGAACTTCAAACGAAAGCCCAGGTGGTGCTGGAGCGCAAAGCCGCGTGGGTGCAGCGCTACCCACAAGCCCTGCCGGCCCAGTCCATTGCGCTGAATGTGGACGGCATCACCCTCACCGGCACCCTGGAAGGACTGCTGCGTAGCGAGGGCACCGGACCGGATGCTGGCTGGCTGCAACTGGGCCAGCGCGTGGGCGCCGTGCTGGAGGGCCAAAAAGAAGCCCAAAGCGCCCGAGGCCACGTGGTGACCGCTCTATGGGCACACCACCTGGTGGCCTGTGCCAGCGGCATGCCGTTGACCAGCGTACAGCTCGGCCTGGATGGCCAGGTGGTCTTCAAGCCGCTGGCCCCGGCCGCCGCGCTGCCCCTGTTGCAGCGCCTGGTCCAGGTGTACCGGGCGGCCTGGGATCGCCCCCTACCGGTGGGCTGCAAAACCGCGTGGGCTTTTCTGCAGGCCCAAGCCCAAGCCGATCGGCTGGCCATCAGTCAGCCCGACAAAGAACCCAAAGACCCGCATGAAGCCGCCCAACTGGCGTTTGACGGCGGCCACCATGCGGGGGAACGCAACGAGTCGGCGTATCTGGCCCGGGCCTTCGCCCGCTACGAAGACATCGAAGACGAGTTGCCCGGTTGGGCGACCCAACTGTATGGCGACATGGCCCGACACGTTCAACTGCCCCCGGTGCAGGAGCACGCCCATGACTGACCCCCACGCACCGCAACCAGGCCCGGCGCCGCTGCTCCTGAAATTAAACCCCTTGACCCTGCCGCTCAAGGGCTTGCAGGTGATTGAGGCCTCGGCGGGTACGGGTAAAACCTGGACACTGGCCGCCCTGTATGTGCGCCTGGTGCTGGGCCACGTGCCTCCTGGCTGTGCGCCCGCAGTCGGCCTGTACCCACCCCAAATTCTGGTGATGACGTTCACCGACGCCGCCACAGCCGAACTGCGTGGACGCATCCGTGAGCGCTTGTCGCAAGCCGCCAACTTTTTCCGGCACAGCCGGCCAGGACAGGCCGATGAGGTTGAGGCCGATGATTTCCTGCGGGCACTGCGCTCGGACCTGGACGCCGACCAATGGCCCGCCTGTGCGCACCGGCTGGACATGGCCGCGCAGTGGATGGATGACGCGGCAATCTTCACGATCCATGGCTGGAGCAGCCGGATGCTCAAGACCCATGCCTTTGACAGTGCCAGCCTGTTTCAGCAAAGCCGGGTGGAAGACAGCTACCGACTCAAATTGATTGCAGTGCAGGACTATTGGCGCAAGTGGTTTTACACCTTGTCCAGCGAGCAACTCGGCGCCCTCCAGGCGATCGGTCAGACCCCTGACGAGCTGTTCAAAAAGCTGGGAGAGTTGTGGGCGGTGGAGGACAAGGCGCCCCAAGTTCATGACGCCCCCGTGCAGACGCCGGACATCGTAGTCCAGGCGTGGGAGACTTGGCACGCCCAACGCCATGCACTGGAGTTGATGGCTCGCCCCGCTTGGTCACCCGAGATCGTTGCACAGCTCCAGGAGGCCGCCACGAGAAAGGTGATCAAAGGCTACCGGGCCGACTGGCTGGCTGGCTGGCTGAGCCAGATGCAGGCGTGGGCACAAGGCGGCGAGATCAAGCCGGACACACTGCAACGCTTCACCACCAGCCGGCTGCTGGAAAAGGGCTGGCCTCAGGCGGGTGAGCACCCCGTGTTCACCCACCTGGAGGCCTTGCACACCCACCTGCTGGCCGAGCCCCAGGTTGGCGAGTTGCTGCTGGCCCACGCGGCTTTTGAGATTGGTGCGGCCTACCGCTTGGCCAAAACCAAGCTGGCCCAATTCGACTTTTCAGACCTGCTGCAGCACCTGTACCACGCCCTGCAGGCACCTGACGGGCGTTTGGCTGCGGCCATTCGCCAGCAGTTTCCGGTGGCACTGGTAGATGAATTTCAGGACACGGACCCGTGGCAATATGGCGCGCTGTCCAGGATCTACGGCGCGACCCCTGATTCCTCAGCGCCGGCAGATGCTGCGTCGGACACCGGGCTGATCCTGATTGGTGACCCCAAGCAGGCCATATACAGTTTTCGCGGGGCCGACCTCAACACCTATTTGACCGCGCGCCACCAGGCGCAGGCCATCCACACCCTGTCGGGCAACTTCCGATCCACCGCAGGCGTGGTGGCGGCGGTCAACCATGTGTTTGCCCAAGCCGACAAGCCTTTTGGTGAAGTGCCGTTTGAGCCTGTGGTGGCCTGCAACGACAAGGTGCTGCCGCTGACCGTGAACGGACAGGCGCAAACCGCCATGACGGTATGGCACCTGCACCACCCCAGGCCCCAGCGCAAAGAGGTGTTCGTGCGGGAGATGGCGGCGCTGTTTGCCACGCACATGGTCGTCCTGCTCAACCAGCGCGCAGCCCAACCCGGCAACATGGCGGTGCTGGTGCGTGGCTGGTCGGAAGCCAGGGCCATTCGCAGTGCCCTGGCCGCGCGGGGCGTTCGCAGCGTCTACCTGTCGGAACGGGACAGTGTGTTTGGTACGCCACAGGCCGTTGACTTGTGGCGCATCGTCCGGGCAGTGGCCAACCCCCGTGCAAACCAACTCGTCAGGGCGGCCCTGGCCACCCCCTTGTGGGGCCTGTCGTGGCCAGCACTGGAAGCATTGTTTCAGGACGAACCCGCCTGGGACAACCTGACCGAACGATTCCATGGCTGGCAAAAAATCTGGCAGCGTCAGGGCTTCCTGCCCATGCTGCACCACCTGCTTCATGACCAGTCGATTCCCTCTCGCCTGCTCAAGCAGGGCGGTGAGCAAAGTCAGGACGGCGAACGCCAGCTGACCAATCTGCTCCATCTGGGTGACTTGCTGCAAACCGCCAGCCTGGGACTTCAGGGCGAGGGCGCGTTACTGCGCTACCTGGAAGACCAGCTGCGTCGGCCCAAGGGCAGCGGCGACATGGCGCAGCTGCGCCTGGAGAGCGATGCCAATCTGGTGCAGGTCATCACGGTGCACAAAGCCAAGGGCCTGCAATACCCGTTGGTTTTTTTACCTTTTGTGTCCAGCTACCGGGCCGAAACGACCGCCAGCGGGAAGGACGATGCGCTGCGTCTGGAGGAAGACATCCGCCTGCTTTATGTGGCGCTCACTCGCGCCGAGCAGGCGCTGTGGGTGGGCTTGGCCCCGATGAAAGGCGACGTTGATGGCAATTCGCCCAAGCCGAAAAGCGCGGTATCGCGCTTGTTGGGGCGCCAGGTCAGCGGTGATCTGGCGGCCTGCCTCAAGAAATGGCAAACACCGGACGTCGCGGTTCAAAACGCCCCAGAACCCAATGACACCCAATACACCCCCGAGATGCTGGAGGCACACTGGAAGCCGGCCCGGACACCCCGGCGCCAACTGGTGAGCCGGTGGTGGTCGGCCAGCTTCAGCGCCTTGACGCGCGATGCCGGGAAACCTGCTGCCCCCGCCCACACCCCGGCTTCAGAGCGGGACGAGCGAGTCGGCGACGCACAAATTGACAACACCGTGGCTCCCGATGACCTCGGTGATTCAGTGCCTCAGGCGTCGCTGCCGGACCCGGCACCGGAGGCCGTGGCGCTGCCCTTCAATGAGTTCAAAGCCGGCAGCGCCTACGGTACCTTGCTACATGACCTGCTGGAGTGGCAAGCCGACAACGGCTGGCCCGCCAGCCAACATAGCCCGAACGCCTCGGTGGACGCGGCGTGGCACAGCCTGCTCGTACGCAAGGCACAGCGACTGAACCTGGATGACGCCCAGCAGAGCCTGCTGGGCACCTGGATTCAGGCCATCGCCACCACGCCGCTGACGTCAGCCTCGGGCGTCAGCCCATCATTTGCTATTAAATTGGACTGTACAAACCATTTAAACGCTTGGGCTGAGATGGCATTTTCCTTAAAAGTTCATCGTTTGGGCAGCGGGCAACTGGACGCGCTCATCCAGCAACATGTGGCGATCGGCCAGGCTCGCACGGCCCTGCAGCCCCGCCAGATGGAGGGCATGCTCACCGGGTTCATGGACCTGGTGCTGGAGATTGAGGGCCGCTATTACGTGATGGACTACAAGTCCAACAAGCTCCCCTCTTACGACGCGCTGCACCTGCAACAAGCGGTCCTGGCGCACCGCTATGACGTGCAATACACGCTGTACTTGCTGGCGCTGCACCGCTTGCTCAAAGCGCGTTTGCCTGATTACAACTACGAGACGCACATGGGAGGGGCTTTGTATTTGTTTTTGCGCGGCATTGATCAGCCGGGCGCTGGCCTGTACACAGACCGTCCGCCCCGCGCCCTGATCGAAGCGTTGGACGCCGCGTTTTCAACTCCCCTTGACACCCCTGACCCGAGCGAGGCCACCCCATGAGCCAGATGAGCCAGACCCCACGCGCCCCGGGCGCCTTGCCCTTGAGTGGGCTCGACACCGCCTTTGCCCGCTATCTGGACAGCGCAGTACCCAGCAGCGACCCGCGCCACAGCCTGCTCGCCGCCTTGACCAGCCATCAGTTCGGGCGCGGCCATGCCTGCCTGGATCTGGATTTGCTCCAAAAAGACGGTCCGCTGGCCCTGGGGTGGGATGCGCGCGCGCTGCCCTTGCTCCCCCCCGATTTGGGCAAGGCCGCGCCCAGCCTGCCCTGGATTGGAAACAGCCCTCCCGGCTATCCGTCAGACGCCCACAGTCCCCTGGTGTTGGACGGACCACGCTTGTACCTGCGCAGAAACTGGTCCGCAGAGCAAAGCATTCGCAGCGCCATCGCCGCCCGCCTGGCCCAGCCCTGTCCGGTGCCGGACAACTTGTCTGTGTCCCTGGCGCGCTTGTTTGACGCGCCGGCCAAACCGTCGTCCGACCCCGACTGGCAACAAGTGGCCTGCGCTCTGGCCGCCCGCCGACGCTTCACGCTCATCACGGGCGGCCCCGGCACCGGCAAGACCACCACGGTAGTGCGCTTGCTGGCCCTGCTGCAGTCGGACCCGGCGCGGCAACTTGTGCCGTTGCGCATTGCCCTGGCCGCACCAACCGGCAAGGCGGCAGCCCGCTTGGGCGAATCGATTTCCTCGGCCATCAAAAAGCTCCCCGCCGATATGCAGCAGCACATCCCCGACCAGGCCGTCACCCTGCACAAACTGCTGCAGGTGCGCGGCAACCGGGCAGATTTGGCCGTGCCCGAACTGGCCGTAGACCTGGTGGTGGTGGACGAAGCCTCCATGATTGACCTGGAGATGATGGCCCGGCTGCTCGCCGCCGTGCCGCTGGGTGCCAGCCTGATTCTGCTGGGCGACAAGGACCAACTGGCCTCGGTGGAGGCGGGCGCGGTCATGGGCCAACTGTGTGCAGGCGCAGCTCAGGGAGACTACAGCCCGGACACAGTCGCCTGGGTGGCACGCACCACCGGAGCCGACCTGCATCCGTGGGCCGGCCCGGGATCGGCGCTGGCGCAGCAAACCGTCATGCTGCGGTTCAGTCGCCGGTTCTCGGACGACAGCGGCATTGGCCAATGGGCCAAGGCCGTCAACGCTGGCGACGTACCCGCAGTCAAAACTCTGTGGCAACAGGCGCCGGCTTGGCAACTAGACGCCTCCGCTACCGTGGACCAGCTGCAGCCCACCCAACCCGGTGACTCCCGCCTGAGCGCGCTGGTTCGACACGGTTGGCAAGGCTGGCTTTTGGCGCTCGAGGCGCTCCCCTCAGCCGCGTGCACCGATGCCCAGGCCTTGGACGCGCTGCAGGCTTTTTCCAGATTTCAAGTGCTGTGTGCCGTGCGCGAGGGCCCGTGGGGCGTGGACACGCTGAATCGCCGCCTGGCCACCAGCCTGGGCTTTTTGCCTGAGGGCTGGTATGTCGGACGCCCGGTGATGGTGACGCGCAACGACTATCCCCTGAAGTTGATGAATGGCGACGTGGGCCTGTGCCTGCAACAGGCCAGTGGTCTTCGCGTCGCATTTCCCGATGGGCACGGCGGCATTCGCTGGGTGCTGCCATCGCGACTGGACGCGGTAGAGAGCGTGTTTGCGTTGACTGTGCACAAGTCACAAGGCTCGGAGTTTGAGCATGTATGCCTGGTGCTGCCCGACAGGGGCGTGGCGGTGTTGACCCGCGAGTTGCTGTACACCGGCATCACCCGAGCCAGGACCCGGCTGACTTTGGTGGCGCCACAGACTGACGTCTTGCTACGGGCAGTAAAAGCCAAGGTAGTCCGCAGCGGCGGACTGGAAAATAAGACAAGCGAAGGTTGTGCCAGCTGAAGAATAAAAAGCCGAGGACTCGGAAAACCACCGAATTAAACAATCAAAGTGGCCCATCTACACAACTTTGCACAGCTCAACCGAGACCAGCTAAAGCGCCCGTTCAGGCATGACGTGAAGCACATATTGACCTGAAACACTCCAATTGCCGCTACACAGATGCCCTAGGGGGGGAATCAGAAAGCAAAACGCCAACTCTAGGTTGGCGTTTTGAATATTGGTTGCGCGAGTAGGATTTGAACCTACGACCTTTGGGTTATGAGCCCAACGAGCTACCAGGCTGCTCCATCGCGCGGTATCCTTGAATTATAACTGATTAAGCCTTGTCGGCCGACGCATCAGCGACAGGAGCGACATCACCCCGATCAACCAATTCCACCAACGCCATAGGAGCGTTGTCACCAACGCGGAAACCCATTTTTAGAATGCGGGTGTATCCACCTGGACGAGACTTGAAACGAGGCCCCAGAACATTAAACAACTTGACCACGCTGTCGCGATCACGAAGCCGATCAAACGCAAGACGGCGATTGGCGACAGTTGCTTCTTTGGCCAACGTGATCATGGGTTCGATCACGCGGCGCAACTCTTTCGCCTTAGGCAAAGTAGTTTTGATTGCCTCATGCTCAATGAGGGAGTTCATCATGTTTTGCAACATGGCTAAACGATGAGAGCTAGTACGGTTTAATTTCCGTAGTCCGTGTCCGTGGCGCATAGTGCTTACCTTGTAATATTAATGAGAGTAGCCGTATCAGGTACTACCCGTTGCACAGGTCAAAAGAGACCAAGATTCTACCGCTTTTCCAATGCTGCTGGCGGCCAACTTTCAAGCTTCATACCCAAAGTCAGTCCACGAGAAGCCAAAACTTCCTTGATCTCATTCAAGGACTTTCGCCCGAGATTTGGAGTCTTCAACAACTCGTTCTCGGTACGCTGAATCAAATCACCAATATAGTAAATATTTTCAGCTTTCAGGCAATTCGCCGAACGCACCGTCAATTCCAGCTCATCCACAGGACGAAGGAGAATTGGGTCAAACTGCGCTCCTCCCCTCGGGGCAGGAGCATCAAAAGCAGCCAGCTCGCTGCCCTCCAACTGGGCGAAAACCGCCAGTTGTTCCACCAGGATTTTTGCGGACGCTCGAACGGCATCCTCAGCAGAAATCGCACCGTTTGTCTCAATATCAACAATCAGCTTGTCAAGATCAGTACGCTGCTCTACACGAGCACTTTCCACCGTGTAGCTAACGCGCTTGACAGGTGAGAATGAGGCATCCAAAACGATGCGTCCGATTGACTTTGTCGACTCATCACCGTGACGGCGCATAGATCCTGGAACATACCCACGACCTTTTTCCACCTTGATTTGCATGTCGAGCTTGCCACCATGAGACAGGTGGGCAATGATGTGGTCAGGATTAATAATCTCGACATCATGCGGGGTTTGTACATCGATTGCCCGGACAATACCCTCACCATCTTTGCGAAGACTCAAAGTCACCTCATCGCGATTGTGCAACTTAAACACAACGCCCTTGAGGTTCAAAAGTATGTTCACAACATCTTCCTGCACGCCATCAATCGAAGAGTACTCGTGCAGAACACCTGCAATAGTCACCTCAGTCGCTGCATATCCAGGCATGGAGGACAAAAGAACTCTGCGCAACGCGTTACCCAAAGTGTGCCCGTAACCCCGCTCAAAAGGCTCAAGCGCTACTTTTGCACGATTGGCCGAGAGCTGCTCAACGTTAATCGCTTTGGGTTTCAATAAACTATTCTGCATTCAAGTTCCTCTCAATACCCCCGGCTCGTTACACCGGTAAGGCTGACGACAAAAAAAGATGCAGTTACCTGCACCTCTGTTTCGATTTCCAACTTCGATTTCGGCGAAGCTTTAACGTGAATACAATTCAACGATCAACGATTCATTCACATCAGCAGCAAACTGGTCCCGATCCGGAACCGATTTGAAAACACCTTCGGTCTTTTCAATGCTCACTTCAACCCAAGCCGGCATACCAACTTGCGTCGCCAACTGCAGAGCTTCGGCGACCCGGTTTTGTTTTTTGGACTTGTCGCGAACAGCAATGATGTCGCCAGCCTTCACCATAAACGATGGAATATTGACGCTCTTCCCGTTTACAGTCATTGCCTTGTGAGACACCAACTGGCGCGCTTCAGCGCGGGTTGAACCGAATCCCATGCGGTACACCACATTGTCCAATCGGGACTCCAGAAGGAACAACAAGTTCGATCCGGTATTGCCTTTGCGACGATCAGCTTCTTCGAAATAACGACGGAATTGCTTCTCGAGCACGCCGTACATACGTTTAACTTTTTGCTTCTCACGTAGTTGCAAACCGTAGTCTGAAGTCCGTGTACCAGAAGTACGTCCGTGCTGACCTGGCTTGGAATCAAACTTCGCCTTGTCACCAATAGCGCGACGCGCGCTCTTGAGAAACAAATCCGTGCCTTCTCGGCGAGACAATTTGGCCTTGGGGCCTAAATAACGTGCCACTTGAACTTCCTTTATGTCATCTTCTGCGTCTAAACGCAGGAGCCACCAGCACTAAGCCAGTGGCGGTGGGCTTGTTGAAAAAATTAGATGCGACGACGCTTCTGGGGGCGGCAACCATTGTGAGGAACGGGAGTCACATCAGCGATCATGTTGATACGAATTCCGAGGGCAGCAAGCGCACGCACAGATGACTCACGACCTGGGCCGGGGCCCTTGATTTCGACATCCAGATTTTTAATGCCTTGTTCGATCGCAGCACGACCTGCAACCTCAGAAGCAACCTGAGCTGCAAACGGCGTTGACTTACGTGAACCCTTGAAACCCTGACCACCAGACGAGGCCCAAGAAAGAGCATTTCCTTGACGGTCAGTGATCGTAATGATCGTATTGTTGAATGAGGCGTGGACGTGCGCAACGCCATCGGCTACGTTCTTTCGAACTTTCTTACGCACGCGCTGAGACGCGTTATTCGCTGGAGCTTTTGCCATGGTTATCTTTCAATGCCTGTTATTTCTTCAAAGACTGAGCAGCCTTGCGAGGTCCTTTACGCGTCCGCGCATTGGTACGCGTACGCTGCCCCCTCATCGGCAAGCCACGGCGGTGGCGAAAGCCGCGGTAGCAGCCAATGTCCATCAATCGTTTGATGTTCATCGTGGTTTCACGACGAAGGTCACCCTCGATTGTGAACTGAGCGATTTCGTCTCGGATTTTCTCCAAGTCTGAATCGTTTAAATCCTTGACTTTCTTGGAATAAGGTATTCCACAAGCCTCACAGATTTTACGTGCCCGGGTGCGACCAATTCCAAAGATAGCAGTCAAGCCAATCTCGGAGTGTTGTTGCGGCGGAATATTGATGCCAGCGATACGTGCCATTTTCGTCCTCTAAAACTCTTGCAATTAACCCTGGCGCTGCTTGTGGCGTGGATCGCTACAGATCACACGAACAACGCCCTTACGCCGAATTACCTTGCAGTTACGGCAAATTTTCTTGACCGAAGCCGAAACCTTCATTTCATTCTCCTAAAACTTTACAAGTGTCGATGCCTAACTGCACTGAACACCAAACAAAAAATACTACTTAGCTCTGAATACGATCCGAGCGCGACTTAGATCATAAGGGGTCAACTCAACGGTGACCTTATCTCCTGGAAGAATACGTATGTAGTGCATACGCATTTTTCCAGATATATGCCCGAGAACAATATGGCCATTTTCCAGCTTCACACGAAATGTCGCGTTGGGCAAGTTTTCAACCACTTCTCCCTGCATTTGTATAACATCGTCTTTTGACATATTCTTTAATCGCCTTTTGAAGACTTGAAATTCGCCTTCTTTAACAGCGACTCATATTGCTGCGACATCATGTAATTTTGAACCTGGGCCATGAAATCCATCGTCACAACCACAATGATCAACAGAGAGGTGCCACCAAAGTAAAAAGGTACGTTGTACTTCAGTATCAAAAACTCAGGCAAGAGACATACCAACGTGATGTAAATTGCACCGGCAAATGTTAGCCGTAACAGTATCTTGTCTATGTACTTGGCAGTTTGGTCACCCGGACGAATTCCTGGAATGAAGGCACCGCTCTTCTTCAAGTTGTCGGCAGTTTCACGGCTGTTAAACACCAAGGCCGTGTAAAAAAAACAGAAAAAGATAATAGCAGCAGCATAAAACATGACGTAGATCGGTTGACCTGGTGTCAATGATCCAGCTATATCTTTTAACCACCGCATTGAATCGCCTGTGCTAACCCAACCAACTACCGTGGCAGGCAGCAAGATTATTGAAGAAGCGAATATAGGAGGTATCACACCAGCCATATTGAGTTTCAATGGCAAATGCGACGACTGACCACCATACACCTTGTTACCGACTTGTCTACGTGCGTAGTTAACCAGTATTTTCCGCTGACCTCGCTCCACAAACACAACAAAATATGTTACCAGCGCAATCATCACAACGATCAGCAGCACCACCACGATACTCATCGCACCGGTACGAACCAGTTCAAGCAGACCGCCTATCGCACTGGGCAAACCTGCTGCAATTCCACCGAAGATTAATATTGAAATTCCGTTACCAAGACCGCGTTCAGTAATCTGCTCACCCAGCCACATCAAAAACATGGTTCCGGCCGTCAAAGTAACGATCGCAGTCATTCTGAAACCGAAGCCTGGTGCAATAACCAATCCGGGTGAACTTTCGAGCGCGATCGCTATGCCCATGGACTGAAATAAAGCCAAGCCTAACGTGCCGTACCGAGTGTATTGAGTGATCTTTCTCCGGCCAGCTTCGCCTTCTTTTTTCAGCTGCTCCAGTGCAGGAAGCGTATAAGTCAACAACTGCATTACGATTGACGCCGATATGTAGGGCATGATCCCTAAGGCAAATATCGTGAATCGCGACAAGGCACCACCAGAGAACATGTTGAACATGCCCAGGATCCCGCCTTGTTGGCCTTTGAAAAACTCCTGTAGTTGTGCTGGATCGATGCCTGGAACAGGAATGTGAGCGCCTATTCGGTAGACAACCAACGCGAGTAGCAAAAAGACCAGCCGGCGCCGTAGGTCACCAAACTTCCCAGTCTTTGCAATTTGAGCTGCGTTAGTTGCCACTTTTTCGTCTTTCCGTTGCCAACTTAGATCAAGCTTCCGCCAGCTGCTTCGATAGCCAGCTTAGCCGCAGCAGTAGCGCCGATACCCGTCAATTTGACAGCCATGGTGAGCTCGCCAGTCTTGATGATTTTGACAACTTTCGCCAACTCACCCACTAGACCAGCCTGTTTCAGGCTAACGAGGTTTACCTCCGAAGCGCCCAATTGCTGCAACGCACCTAGCGTTACTTCAGCGTTGAACTTCAGTAGGTGAGATTTAAAACCGCGCTTTGGCAAGCGACGGTGCATAGGCATTTGACCGCCTTCAAATCCAACCTTGTGGTAACCACCGGCGCGCGACTTTTGACCCTTGTGACCGCGTCCCGCTGTCTTGCCGATACCTGATCCGATACCGCGACCTACACGACGCTTATAGTGCTTCGCACCATCAGCCGGTTTAATGCCATTGAGTTCCATCGTTATCCTCTTAGAGCACTTTGATCAAGTAACTGATCTTGTTTATCATGCCGCGCACTTCGGGCGTGTCGACCAATTCGCTGGTGCTGCGAATTTTACGAAGACCTAATCCGCGAACCGTTGCGCGATGTGATTCCTGGCAGCCAATTGGGCTACGAATCAACTGCACAGTCACTGTTTGTTTTGTTGTCATTTTTTTCAACTCCAATTAAACAAAGAGTTCTTCAATCGTCTTGCCGCGTTTTGCTGCGACTTGCGAAGGCGTTGTCGCATGTGACAAGGCGTCGAGGGTGGCACGAACCATGTTGTAAGGATTGCTGGAACCATGGCTCTTAGCCACGATGTCAGTGATTCCAATAACCTCAAACACCGCGCGCATTGGACCGCCAGCAATGATGCCAGTACCTTTTGGTGCTGGCGCCATCATCACAGCTGCTGCACCGTGTTGTCCCATCACCTTGTGATGAATGGAACCATTCTTCAAGGACACCTTGGTCATGTTGCGACGGGCTTCTTCCATCGCCTTCTGGACTGCTGCAGGCACTTCTTTCGATTTGCCCTTGCCCATACCAACACGACCTTCGCCATCACCGACCACTGTCAACGCAGCGAACCCGAGGATTCGTCCGCCCTTAACCACTTTGGTAACGCGATTGATCGCGATCATTTTTTCGCGCAGTCCGTCTTCAGGCCCTTCAGCCCGACCCTGCATTTTCGCTTGAACTTTAGCCATCTTAATTTCCGATCTGCTTAGAACTGCAAGCCAGCTTCGCGTGCCGCATCGGCCAGCGCTTTGACGCGACCGTGGTACGCAAAGCCTGCACGGTCAAATGCAACTTTTTCAACACCAACCGCCAAGGCCTTTTCAGCCAGACGCTTGCCAATAGCTTGAGCCGCGGCGACATTGCCACCTTTGCCCGAACCGCCTAATGCCTTGCGCACGTCGACTTCCGCCGTTGATGCGCTCGCCAAAATTTTTCCGCCGTCGCCGGACACCACGCTCGCATAAATGTGAAGGTTTGTACGATTCACCGTCAAGCGGGCTACTCCTTGAGCAGCGATCCGAATACGGGTTTGCCGAGCTCTGCGAAGACGCTGTTCTTTTTTGGTCAACATGTTGCAGCTCCTTATTTCTTCTTGGTTTCTTTGATCGTGATCTTCTCGTCCGAGTAACGAATACCTTTGCCTGTGTAGGGCTCAGGTGGTCGAATCGCACGAATCTCAGCAGCGACCTGACCAACACGTTGGCGGTCTGCACCTTTGATCACAATTTCAGTCGGAGTCGGAGTGGCCACAGTGATACCGGAAGGCATCTCTTTGTTCACTGGATGGGAGTAGCCAATAGTCAGGTTCAACTTTGGCCCTTGAGCCTGGGCTTTGAATCCCACGCCAACCAAGCTGAGCTTCTTCTCGAAACCCTTAGTCACACCAACAACCATGTTGTTGACCAGTTGACGCATCGTGCCGCTCATTGCGTTGGCTTCACGTGAGTCATTGGCCGGCTTGAAACTCAAACTACCTGAGTCATTTGAAATTTTCACCAAAGAGTTCTGGGTCAGCTTCAACTCGCCCCCCGAACCTTTCACAGTAATTTGGTCGTCTTTTACCAACACATCCACACCAGCCGGAACGGCTACGGGCATTTTTCCTATACGGGACATCTGTTATTTCTCCTCAATGTCACGTTTTAGGCGACGTAGCAAAGCACTTCGCCGCCGACACCGGTAGCGCGAGCTTTACGATCAGTCATAACGCCTTTGGGCGTTGTGACAATTGCCACACCCAAACCGTTTTGTACTTGCGGGATGGCATCGCTGCCACGGTAAACACGCAGTCCAGGACGGCTGACGCGTTCAATACGCTCAATAACCGGACGTCCAGCGTAGTACTTCAGGGAAATTTCAAGCTCAGGCTTGCCTTCATTGGCATTAACCTTGAAGCCATCAATGTAGCCCTCTTCTTTCAACACTTGCGCTATTGCAATTTTCACTTTAGAAGAAGGCACACAAACGATAGTTTTAGCAACCATTTGCGCATTTCTAATACGTGTCAACAAGTCGGCGATGGGATCACTCATGCTCATGTCTATATCTCCTGCCGCTTACCAACTAGCCTTGGCTATGCCGGGGATTTCCCCCGCAAAGGCCATTTCACGAATTTTTGCCCGTGCCAGACCGAAGTGCTGGAACGTGCCACGAGGACGACCCGTGATGGCGCAGCGATTACGCTGGCGTGTGGGGTTTGCATTCCGTGGAAGCTTCTGCAGACCCAGTCGTGCAGCTGCACGCTCGTCTTCAGTGCGCTTCACGTCGGTTGCGATTGCTTTCAATTCCGCGTGTTTTTTCGCGTACTTTGCAACCAGATTGTCGCGCTTTAGTTCGCGCTGGATTAGAGCCATTTTAGCCACTGGTCACCTCAGGTCTTGAACGGGAAACGGAAACCTGTGAGCAGCGCCTTGCACTCTTCATCAGTTTTAGCCGTTGTGGTGATGCTGATATTGAGACCACGCAAAGCGTCAACCTTGTCGTATTCAATTTCAGGAAAAATAATCTGCTCTTTGACGCCGATGTTGTAATTTCCACGACCATCAAATGCGCGACCCGAAATTCCCCGGAAGTCACGAACTCGGGGCAGAGCGATCGTTACAAAGCGGTCGAGGAATTCAAACATCTGAACACCACGAAGAGTAACCATGCATCCGATAGCTTGATCTTCACGAATCTTGAAACCGGCGATGGCCTTTTTGGATTTCGTTACAACCGGGCGCTGGCCTGCGATCTTGGTAAGGTCACTTACCGCATGGTCCATGACCTTCTTGTCAGCCACGGCTTCGCTCACGCCCATGTTCAGGGTAATTTTCGTAATACGCGGCACCTGCATTGGAGAGGTGTAACCAAACTTGGCCATCATCTCTGGCGCCAGTTTTTCGCGGTAATGTTGTTGCAGACGAGCCATGCTTATGCCACCTTGATTTCTTCGCCGCTGGACTTGTAAACGCGAACTCGCTTACCGTCAGCCGCCATCTTGATACCAACACGATCAGCCTTGCCGGTCGCAGCATTAAAGATTGCTACGTTCGACTGGTGAATCGGCATTGACTTTTCAACAATGCCACCAACCGTACCCTTAAGTGGATTTGGCTTGGTGTGCTTCTTCACTACATTAATGCCTTCAACGAGCACATATGAGTCGTCCTTGCGCATTGCAATCTTGCCGCGCTTGCCTTTGTCGCGCCCTGTCAGCACGATAATGTCGTCGCCTTTGCGAATCTTGTTCATGGCGCGTCCTTACAAAACTTCAGGAGCCAAAGACACGATCTTCATGAACTTTTCAGTGCGCAATTCACGCGTGACTGGTCCAAAAATCCGGGTCCCTATGGGCTCTAATTTGGCATTCAGCAGAACTGCTGCATTGCCATCGAATTTAACCAACGAACCGTCGCTACGACGAATCCCTTTGGCCGTACGAACCACCACCGCACTGTAAATCTCGCCTTTTTTGACGCGACCACGCGGAGCAGCCTCTTTAATACTCACTTTGATGACATCGCCAACGCTTGCATAGCGACGCTTGGACCCGCCGAGCACTTTAATGCACAGAACGGATTTCGCGCCGGTATTGTCGGCAACTTCTAATCTAGATTCAGCTTGGATCATTTAAATTATTCCCAACTTGCACCAAATTTGGCAGGAACCGGTCTTTCAACCTGCACCCAACTTATTCAGTCAGTCTTGGGCCCGTGTCCACAATATGAACCACTCACATTGTTTTCTTTGGGCAGACACTTCATACTTTTTCAAGCGAAGCCATATATTATGCACGATTTATTGATCGCGTGCACGAATTTCTTTCTTTATGGCAAGTATAAATAGTGTGCGGCCAACTCAATGAAAGACTTGACCTTGGGGTCCAGGCCTGTCTCGCTCTGGAGAATCGCCCCAACCTTCTCGGCCATCTCTCCTGCCGACCGGGCGTCAAGAAACAGCAGTCGCGATCTGCGGGCGAGGATGTCTTCAACGTGAATCGCGTATTCATATCGGGCTGCGAACCGGACCATGGCCTCAGTCAACCCATCGCACAACTCGGCTTCAGCCCCAGGCAAACTCAGTAAAGACAGCTGTTCGTCGCCGTAAGAATGCAGGCCCGGGGGTTCACAGATAGAACGCTGGCCCTGCATCGTTGCCCCGGCGCCAATCAGTTTCAAGCTGACGGTTACACCGCTTGGCCTTCTGTCGATCAAGCGCCTGTCAGCGCAATGCGTCAGCACATCCTCTGCCATTGCCCGATAGGTCGTCCATTTGCCGCCAGTCACCGTCACCAGACCACTTCGACTGACCAGGACGGTGTGCTCACGACTCAGCCCTTTGGTACTTTCCCCATCTTCATTCTGCGGTTTCACGAGTGGTCGCAGGCCTACCCACACACTTTTCACATCCGATCTCGTTGGCGCTCTGCGCAGGTAGCGCGCCGATTCAGCGAGGATGAACTCAACTTCCTCTTTGAAGGGGGAAGGCTCCCTGTCCAAATCAGACCTTGGCGTGTCTGTCGGACCCAAAATAACTTTTCCCAACCA
>JAUXQA010000514.1 GCA_030683195.1 Rhodoferax sp.
CACGAAGAACACCAAGCAGACGTTTCGACTGGCCGTGGCACGCAAACGACGACCGTGGTTTGAGGGGTTGTGGGCCAATGCGGGCGAGCCAGTGAAGCTCACGCCGACCCCTTCAAATCCCTAATGGACAATCTCGGTTGATGGCGCCCAACTCCAGACGGGCTGCGAGGTCCAGCACATCGCCCTGGTTGCGCAAGGCGCCGGCATTCAGGGCCTTGGCGTAGTCTTCGATTTTTTTCTCGGCCACGGGCATGCCACCCATTTTCTGGATGGTAGCGATCAGGGCATCGCGGTGCGCCTTGTGGTGGCCCTGAAATTGCACGGCGATGTCAAGCACGGGCTTTTGCAGCAAGCCGCTTCCGGCACCCAATTGATAGGCGTTGATCGCCTCATGCTCCAGGCCCAGCGCAACATTGAGAATGCTGACGTCTTTGGACATATCGCCGCCCATGCCTTGCGCCAGTGAATCTTTGCCGGCCAACAGGGCTACGGCCACGGCGGACAAGGTGCCTGTGCGGCCCATGAAGGCGCGGCGTGACGAGAGCAGATTGGAATCGGAGAGGGTTTGAACAGTCGTTTGCATGGTGATTTCCTGGTGAGTGAATGGGGTCAACCGGTGTTGGGCGTCGAGAAACTGCCCTCACCTTTTGAATACGCATTCATCCGGGCACTGGATTCAGAAATCACCCTATTTTTTTGAAAATTTGATTTTTTACATGCCGCACCCTGCCGGACAGGCGACAGCGGCAGGCGATTGAGGCATGCTAAATTGCGCTGGCCCGCCCCTTAGCCCTGATCTTTGGAGACCTCTCATGAACACCGCTGCTCCCTTCGCTCCCGGTACGCTGTATCTCGCCGACACCCACGAGGTCAGCAACCTCTCACGCGAGCTGTGTGACTACAACATGTACACCTCGGACACCGCATTGAGCGAGGCGGTGCAGCGCGAAGGCGCCCCGTGGGCCGAGTCCGAACTCACAGCCTTCGGCCAGCTCACCGGCTCGGCGGAGTACCTGGAGCTGGGCCACCTGGCCAACAAGTTCCAGCCGGAGTTCGACACACATGACCGCTTTGGCAACCGCATTGACCTGGTCAAGTTTCACCCCAGCTACCACCAGCTCATGAAAACCTCGATTGAGCATGGCCTGCATGCCTCGCCCTGGACCGCACCAGGACCCGGCGCCCACGTGGCGCGGGCCGCCAAGACCTACCTGCACACCCAGGTGGAAGCCGGCCACGGTTGCCCCATCACCATGACCTTTGCGGCCGTGCCCACGCTGCGCCTGCAACCCAACTTGGCCCACCTCTGGGAGCCCAAAATCACAGCCCGCGCCTACGACCCGCGCAATGTGCCCGACGCGCAAAAACAGGGCGTGACCATTGGCATGGCCATGACCGAAAAACAGGGCGGGTCGGACGTGCGCGCCAACAGCACGCGCGCTTTTCCTGTGGGCAGCGGCGGGCCGGGCCAGGCCTACGAGCTGGTGGGCCACAAGTATTTCGTATCAGCCCCCATGTGCGATGCTTTCCTGGTGCTGGCACAGGCCCCGGGCGGTTTGTCGTGCTTTTTGCTGCCACGCTGGCGCCCGGACGGCAGCAAGAACCCGATGCAGGTGCTGCGGCTCAAGAAAAAAATGGGCAATGCGTCCAACGCCTCAAGCGAGACCGAACTGCGCGGCGCGACCGCCTGGCTGGTGGGCGAAGAAGGGCGCGGCGTGCGCAACATCATCGAGATGGTCAGCATGACCCGCTTTGACTGCATGATCGGGTCGAGTGCCGGCATGCGCATGGCCACCTCCCAGGCGCTGCACCACTGCGCGCATCGCTCAGCTTTTGGCCAGGTGCTCAACCAGCAGCCCCTCATGCAAAACGTCCTGGCCGATCTGGCGCTGGAGAGTGAAGCCGCCATGACATTGACGATGCGCATGGCCCGCGCCATGGACAACCGGGCCGACCCACAAGAAGACCTGCTGGTGCGCTTGGTCACGGCCGTCGGCAAGTACTGGATCTGCAAGCGCACGCCCAATCTGGCTTATGAGGCCATGGAGTGCATCGGTGGCAGCGGCGTGATGGAAGACAGCATGATGCCCCGCCTGTACCGCGAGGCGCCCGTGAACGC
>JAUXQA010000515.1 GCA_030683195.1 Rhodoferax sp.
CACGAAGAACACCAAGCAGACGTTTCGACTGGCCGTGGCACGCAAACGACGACCGTGGTTTGAGGGGTTGTGGGCCAATGCGGGCGAGCCAGTGAAGCTCACGCCGACCCCTTCAAATCCCTAATGGACAATCTCGGTTGAACCAGATCCGCACCGGCCTTGGACGATTGAGCAGTTGATTAACGCCCTCAACCACATGCGTGATGCATGGATGAGCGCGTCAATGGAACTGCGCGACATTCAGTTTGACCTCGATTCGGCACAACGCCGGGAGGCGACTGATCACGCCAATGACCTGCTTAAAAAAGTCAAACCCGACTGAGATGAATTGCCCTGTGAAAAACTCGAATGACACCTGGTAAATCCATCACCTCTGAGCTTCATACCCACCCCTGCCTGAGCGCGCTTGGTTTGGGTCTATTGGTGCTGGCTGCACCCCTGCTGTGGTGGCTGTCGGTTTTGGCCCAGCCTGTGGTGCTCAACACCAACATCTATTTGCTCTTTCACACGGCAGTGGAAGTATTCGCCGTCATAGTGGCAATGTTGATTTTCGTGACGGGATACTGGGCTACTTTGCCGGTACGGAAAAACGCTTTGGTTCTGCTGGGCACTTTGTATTTGGGCGTCGGTTTGCTGGATTTTTTGCACCTGATGAGTGACATGGGTACAGCCGGCGGCATCAAGCCCGGGAGCGAGCAAACTTCTTTTTTCTTCTCGTTGTCAGCGAGTCTGCTGGGGGCTGGTGCACTGCTGCTGTATGCCATGCTGAGGGGGGCAGCCGAGGTGAGCACACTGCGTAAACGCGTGGCTCTGGCTTTGATGGTGGGCGTGGTGGGCTTGCTGGCAAGCTGCGGGCTGCACTGGCAGCAACAACTGCCAGCGTTGTTTGTGTCAGGCACGGGCCTGACCCCGCTCAAAATCAGCCTGGATTGGTTGGTTATTGGCCTCCATTTGGCCACGATCGGGATGTTGTGGCGACGCCGTCAAGCCTTGCGGCATGGATGTGCCATGACGCTGGCATTTGCAGCGGCCTTGTTGGCGGTGTCCGCGCTGTTTTTCAGCATTTTGAACAGCAACCCTGAAGCCGCCAATGCCATCGCCCACGTCTACAAAATTGCTGCTTATTTGTTTTTGTTTCACGCCACCTTCAACGAAGCCCTACAACGCCCGGTGCAACGCCTGAAAGTCCAGAATTTGCGCGAAGAGTTGATTTTGAGTGCTGCACCAGACGGCATTATGTGGATTGCAAGCAACGGAGAAATATTGCTGGCAAACCCTGCCATGGAGACACTGTCAGGCTACACACAGCAAGAGTTGATCGGCAAGAACGTAGACATCTTTCTGCCAGCGCACCTCCGGGCGCGCCATGCGGAGTCAATGCGGACCCATTTCACGTCGCCCCATCCCAGGGCCATGGGCTTGATGGACTTAAACCTCATGCGCCGTGATGGCCGGATGTTGCCAGTTGATATTTCTTTGGGGCATTGGGAAGATGAGAGCAGTCCTTGTGCCATTGCGTACATCAGAGACCTGAGCGAGCGCAAACAGTTTGAGAACTCGCTGAGATACCAAGCCACCCATGATGAACTAACAGGGCTGCCGAACCGCTGGCTGTTCAACCTGCAACTTGATCAAGCACTCGCCCGCGCATCGCGCTCGGGCCTGCATCTGGGATTGCTGTTCATTGATCTGGACTATTTCAAAACCATCAACGACAGTTTTGGCCACAGCACAGGGGACGATCTGCTGGTACAAGCCGGTGCGCGCATGCGCAGTGTGCTGCGTGAACATGACCCCTTGGCACGCATGGGTGGAGACGAGTTCGCCGTGCTGTTGGCCGACCTCAGCACGCCTGAAGACGCCATTGGCGTTGCTAACAAGCTGCTGTCGTCCCTGCAAGCGGCCTATTGCCTGAAAGGCAAGGATGTGTACTCAGGAGCCAGCATTGGAGTCTCCTTTTACCCGAACGATGCAAAAACCAGTGAAAACCTGCTGCGCTTTGCCGACATGGCCATGTACCAAGCCAAGGCCAACGGGCGCGGAGCGTACGCCTTTTACTCGCAGGAAATGGACCATGCAGCACACGACAACTTGCAACTGCACACGCAACTGAAGGAAGCCATGGCGCGCAACGCCCTGGAGCTGCACTACCAGCCGCAGGCCGATGTAGTTACAGGGAAAATCGTGGGAGTCGAGGCACTATTACGATGGTTTGACCCGGTGCTGGGCCACATGTCACCCGCGAGGTTCATTCCGGTGGCAGAGGCTACTGGCCTGATCTTGCCGCTATCTGCATGGGTGCTGGAAACCGCTTGCCACCAGATTGCCGCCTGGACCTGCGCAGGAACGCCTGTACGCGTGGCCGTGAACTTTTCAGCAGCGCAGTTTCGCCATCCCGATTTACCCGAGCAGGTGCGTTTGGCGTTGCATCGCACCGGTGCCCTGGCGCAGTGGCTTGTCATCGAAATCACCGAGTCCATTGCGATGACGCGACCTGAAGAGGCACGCGCACAGCTTGAGGCGCTGGTCGCCATGGGGTGCCAAGTAGCGTTGGACGACTTTGGCACGGGTTATTCGTCTTTGGCTTACCTCAAAGCGCTGCCGATTCACAAGCTCAAAATAGACAAGAGCTTCATGGACGGTATTCCGGAGGACGGCAGCGATATTGCCATTTCGCGCGCCATCATTGCAATGGCCCAGAGCCTGGGTTTGAAGCTGATTGCTGAAGGTGTGGAAACCCAAGCACAACTGAATTTTTTGCAACAGCATGGCTGCGACGCCTACCAGGGCTGGCTGTTTGCCAAAGCCATGACTTCGGCAGATATTGGCGCCCTGATGCTTGGCAGACTCGAAGTAGCGCCTGAAGCCCTTGGCAGGGCTTAACGCGTGGCCCACGCCGGCAAATCAGGTGAGCGGTGCAGCACGTTTTCGCTCAACCACAGCGTACTGCGCCTCGCGCGCTCGGCCACCACGTGCAGGGGCAGTTGCTGGTAGTCGTCGTTGAAGACCTCGTAGCTGTAATCGCCGCGGTAGCCCAATTTATCCAGGCGCAGCACTAGGTCGGCCAGTTCGGCGCTGTGCACGCCCTCCCCTGGAAACACCCGGAAGGTACGGGCTGTAGCCATAAGTTCTTCAAAGCTGGGGGTGTCTTGCCACATGAAGTCCGACAACTGCACCAGAAAAATACGCTCGGGGTCCAGTTCGTCAATGCTGTCCAGCGACGTTTTGGCTGCAAAGATGTGAAAGGAGTCCAGCCCAATGCCCAGGTTGGGGCAATCGGCGCGGCACACCACGTCCCACGAGGTCGTGAATTCGTTGACGGTGCGGCCCCAGGACAAGCCTTCAAACGCCACTTTGATGCCCAGCGGTATGGCCAGCATGGCGAGCTTGCGCAAATCCTTGGCGATCAAATCCAGGTCGTCGGTGGCGTGGCGGGAGGTGGACGAACAGGCCAGTAGCACCTTGGAGTCGAGAGCCGCACACATCTCCAGCATCGACTTGGCGATGTCAACCTTGTAGCCATGCAGGTGACCCGACAAACCCTCAAAATCCCGCAGCACCTGAAACCCGGTGGGGCGCAAGCCACTGTTGCGCACAGCAGCCACGGCGGCATTGAGCCCACCGGGGTGGCCCACAATGTCGCGTGCGCTCAGCATCACCTGGGTAAAGCCGGCTTGTGCCATGGCGTCCAGCTTGGCCTCCAGCGGGCCGGCCAGCGAGATGGTGTCCATCCCGAATCCGTTGAGCATGTTCATAGGGCAGCCCTTATGCATTTTGGTGAACCAACTCAAATGACACTGTTCCCAGCGCGATACGGGTTAGCGCACCCCGGTCTTTCGGGTGCAATTGGGCCGACTCGACAAACTCAACCCCGCGAGTTTTGAGGAGGCTGACTGCGGCATGCACATCCGGCACACCCAAGCCCAGGCGTTGCAGTTGTTCCGGCGCCTGGTCTTCATCCATCATCGGGTCGGGCTCAATCAGCTGCCACAAGAAACCTCCGCAAGGACTGCGCATCAGCGTGCCCTTGGGCAGAATGCCAAAGCGCTGCTCCTGGGGAATCAGGCTGAAGTCAAACATGTGCTCGTAGTAAGCCACCCAGTCGGCGCTGCGGGCTGTGCCAATGTATTGCACCAGCCCAAAATAGCTCATGCCGGCCAGTGCCGGTGGCGCGGGGTCGACGGTGGGAATGGGGCAAAAGTCGATGTCGTATATCGAGAACTCCTGCCAGCGGTCAACAAAATAAAAGCGGCTGCCGCCCGGCCCACGGATGCCGGGAATGTGCAGCTCCATGGCTTTGACGTGGCTGGGCACGTCCCACGCGCCCAGGTCCATGCAACGGGTGTGCGCCTTGAGTGCATCTTGCACCCTGAAAGCCACCGCCGAAATGACGGGTTGGCCGTCCACCGTGGCACTCACACGGGCGTCATCCGGGTGGGCGTTGACCACCAGGTTCATGCTGCCCTGGCGGTACAACACGATCTCGCGTGAGCGGTGCCGCGCCACAGGCCGAAAACCCATGCCTTCCAGCACCTGACCCAGCGCTTGCGGGCGGCTGGTAGCGTATTCAATGAACTCTATGCCCTGGATGCCCAAGCGGTTGGGCATGTCGGGCACGGCTTCGCGGTGGGTGGGGTGCAAGGTCATGACGGTCTTCTTGTTCAATAACTCAACTGGGCCACGGACCGCAGAACGTCCGGCGTGGTACTGGGAAATCCAAAAAACTCCAGATAGGCCGGGATTTGCTCAAACAGCATGTCCGAGCCCACCTGAACCGGGCAACCTCGCGCTTGGGCTGCGGCCAAAAAAGCGGTCATCTCGGTCTTCATGACTACCTCGCCCACAAAGGTGCGGGGATCGATGCGCGAGACATCCATCGGCATGGCATCGCCCGCATTCATACCCATAGGCGTGGCGTTCACCACCAACTCAAAGCCGTCAGGGTCTTTGCGACCCGTGCGTACGGTCATCTGCGGGTAATGCTGCATCAGACGGTCCGCCAGACCCCGGGCAGAGGCCTCATTCACATCAAACAAGTCCATCTCCAGCACACCAGAGGCTGCCAATGACGCGGCAATGGCACACCCCACACCCCCATTGCCGACCACCAGGGCGCGAGCACCTTTCAGGATCAGCCCTTTGCGCAGCAGGCCGCGCACAAAGCCCTCGCCATCAAACATGTCACCAATCAGGTGACCGTCGGGCAAACGCTTGACGGCATTGCAGGCACCAGCAATGGCAGCCGTGGCGGAGAGTTCATCCACAAGCCCCACAGTGGTGACCTTATGCGGCATGGTGATGAGGGCGCCCCGGATGTTGGAGAGCTTGAACACCGAGCTCAAAAAGTCCGGGAAATCTGCCGACTGGCACCCCATGGGAACTACGATGGCGTTAATCCCGGCTTTCTCAAACCAAGGGTTGTAGATCATGGGCGCCTTGAAGGCGTGAGTCGGAAAGCCCAGGTGGGCAATGATTTCGGTGTGGCCGTTGATCATGTTCAGGCGATTTACTTGCGGGCTTTGGCCAACTCGGTCTGAAGTTCCTGGACAACATCTTGGCCAACAGCCACGGCGTACTTGGCGATGACCGGGCGCATTTTGTCGCGCAGCTTGTCCATCTCGGCTGCGGGTAGCTCGGTCACTTGCATGCCAGATTTTTTCAGACCGTCCAGGGCAGTCACGGCGGCCTCACGCGCCACCTGGCGCTGGTACTTGCCAGCTTCCACTGCGGCGTCACCCACAATTTTTTTCTCTTGTGCGCTCAGGGAATCCCAAAATTTCTTGCTGATGATGACCGACTGGGGGTTGTAAACATGGTTGGTCAGCGTGAGGTGCTTTTGCACTTCAAAGAACTTGTTGGCAGCGATCACGGATAGTGGGTTTTCCTGGCCATCCAATGCTTTGGATTCCAGGGCGGCATAGACCTCGGGGAACGCCATGGGGGTGGGGTTGGCATCCAGTGCCTTGACCCAATCCAGATTGATCGGGTTGGGAATGACGCGAATCTTCAGGCCCGCCAGATCTTCCACCTTGTTGATGGGGCGCTTGCTGTTGGTCATGTTACGAAAGCCCAGTTCCCAGTAGGTCAAGCCCACAATGCCTTTTTCTGGCAACTTGGCGTGCATTTTTTGACCAAAGGGGCCATCCACCACCGCGTCAGCTTCCTTGCCATTGGCAAAGAGAAACGGAAAGTCAAACACGGCAAACTCTTTGACCTGGCTGGCCAAAATGCCCGAGTTCATGGTGACCATCTCCAGCGTGCCACCTTGCAGGGCCGACACATTGGGTGCATCGCCCCCCAGCACACCGCCGGGGAACAGATTGACCTTGATCTTGCCGCCCGACTTGGTTTTAACAATGTCGGCGAATTTCTCCATGCCCATCACCAGGGGATGGCCCTTCGGGTTTTGGGTGGCGAACTTGATGGTGCGCTCACTGATCTGGGCTTGCGCCACGCCGAAAGCCGCCAGGGCAGCCACGGCCACCATCGTTTTAATCATCATGCGTTTCATGGTTGTCTCCTGAAATAGTCATCACAGTACGCAAACAAGGGAGTGCAGGACACGGCGTACCAGACACGCCCCGCGCGAGAAAAATCCGGTCAATAGAACCAGCGAGCAGGCACCATCACCAATTGCGGAAACAGCACCATGAGAAACATGATGGTGAACTGCGCAATCATGAAAGGCATCACACCTTTGGTCACGTCGTCCATGCTGACTTTGCCGACGCCCGCGACGGTGTTGAGCACCGTGCCCACCGGCGGGGTAATCAGACCTATGGCGTTATTGATGATGAAGAGCACGCCAAAGTAGACCGGGTCAATACCGGCGGCCTTGATGATGGGCATCAGCACCGGAGTCAGGATCAAAATCGTGGGCGTCATGTCCATCGCCGAGCCCACCAGCATGACCAAAATCATGATGGCAAACATCAGTAGCCTGGGGTTGTCCAGCAGCGGCTGCAGCAAGCTCACCACTTCATCTGGCAACTGCGCCACGGTGATCAGCCAGGCCGACACCATGGCAGCAGCCACCAAAAACATGATCACGGCGGTTGTTTTGGCCGCTGCCAAAAACAAGCCGTACATCTGCTTAAGCTTGAGCTCTTTGTAGACCAGCGTGGAGATCAGCATGGCATACACCGCCGCAACCACGGCTGCCTCAGTCGGCGTGAACACACCAAACTTCAAACCCACCACCACGATCACTGGCAAGACAAGCGCAAACGTGGCGTCCTTTAAGGCTGCGACAACCTCGGCCCTGGATTTGCGCGGGGGCACTGCCACATTTTCTTTGCGCGCTACCCACCACCAGGTCACCACCAAAGACAGCGCCAGCATGACGCCCGGAAAAATGCCGGCCATGAACAGCTTGGAAATCGACACGTTTGCCGCCACGCCAAATATCACAAACCCAATGCTGGGCGGAATGATGGGCGCGATGATGCTGGCCGAAGCCAACAAGCCCGCCGAGCGC
>JAUXQA010000526.1 GCA_030683195.1 Rhodoferax sp.
TCGTTTTTTTGACGCTGAGATGGTAACCCCAATTTGGTACTCTGACATCCTGAAAAGCCCTCGGCTTACAGTGGCAATATGGCCTGACTTTGAACCGCCATACGCTGGGCCGAGGTGACGGCGTGTGGCGCAATCTCTGCCAGCGGCACCAAAACAAAAGCGCGCTCGGTCATGCGGGGATGGGGGACGGTGAGTGCCTTGCTGTCGATGCGGGCTTCACCAAAAATCAATATATCCAGGTCCAGCGTTCGGGGCGCGTTTCGGTAGGCGCGCTGGCGGCCCGCCCCTTGCTCCAGCCTCTGTAACTGGGCCAGCAAATCAGGAGCGGTGAGGTAGGTTGTAATTTCAACCACGGCATTGACGTAATCCGGGCCCGACGACTCCAGCGGGGCTGTGCGGTACAGGGACGAGCGGTTGATCAGACTCACACCGGGCAGGCCGGCGAGGTCATCCATGGCTTTGCACAAGTACGCAACCGGGTCACCCAGGTTGGCACCCAATGCAATGTAAGCCTTTACCAAAGGCCGCGCAATGGCGCTCAAACGCCGGTATCGGGCACACCTGCGCCGTCCTCTCTGGGGCCGCCAGCAGCACGCCTGCGGCGCCTGCGCTTTTTCGGGGCCTCGGATGAATCGGTGATGTCGTCAGGCTGGCCGACCGTGTTACCGTCTTGCACCGGGTTGGTTGCAGCAATCTGTGATCCGGCGGCACGGGTCACGGGCACCTTGTGCACCCGGGGGGCACGCTGCTTTTGTTGTTGCTCTTCGCGCACCTGATCCACCATGTCCTGGCGCAGGTTGTCGTCCGCCAGGCTGAATTCCTGCCACCAGTCGGCCAGCACTTCGTCAATTTCACCTGCATCGGCACGCAAACGCATGAAGTCAAATGCCGCGCGAAAGCGGGGCTGCTCCACCAGACCAAAGGGCGTGCTGCCCACACGCTTCTCGAAGCGGGGTTGCATCATCCACATCTCGCGCATGTCGCCAGCGAGCTTGCCCCGCCCGGATACATCACCAATTCGGGCGTTAAAAACGTCGTCAATGGCATCTTGCAGCGCGGGATGCGCGTGCTGGCGCTCATTCAGGCGCTTGGCCCAGCCGTCACGCACATCGGCCCACAAGACGCAAGCGAGCAGAAAGCTGGCTACCACGGGCTTGCCTTCGCCCACACGGCGATCCGTGTCTTTCAGGGCCGCAAGCACAAACGGCTGTTCCGCTCGCTCAACCACCACATCAAGCAGGGGATAAATGCCCCGCGCCATGCCCAGCGCCTTGAGTTGGGCAATGGTGGCCAGCGCATGGCCGGTTTGCAGCAACTTGAGCATTTCATCAAACAACCGGCTTTGGGGCACATCAGCCAGCAATTCCTGCGACTTGATCAGCGGAGCGGCTGTTTTGGGCTCCAGCTGGAAGCCCAGTGCACTGAGCTTGGCCGAGAAGCGCACAGCACGGATGATGCGAACGGGGTCTTCCCTGTAGCGTGTGGCCGGGTCGCCAATCATCCGGATGACACGGTTTTTGGCATCCTTGATGCCGTTGTGGTAGTCCACGACGATCTGGGTTTGAGGGTCGTAGTACATGGCGTTGATGGTGAAATCGCGCCGGACTGCGTCCTGTTCCTGAGGCCCCCAGACGTTGTCGCGCAGCACGCGGCCGGTGGAGTCAACGGCATGCTTCATGCCTGCCAGCTCACTCTTGCTGGTTTTCTCATTGCCCGCGACCTGCTCTGCTGCGGCGTTGTCCATGTAGGCGCGAAAGGTCGAGACCTCGATCACCTCGTTTTCGCGGCCCCGCCCGTACACCACATGCACGATGCGAAAACGCCGCCCGATGATGAATGCACGCCGGAACAAGCCCTTGACCTGTTCCGGTGTTGCGTTGGTCGCCACGTCAAAGTCTTTGGGGCGCAGGCCCACCATCAGGTCACGGACTGCCCCACCCACGATATAAGCCTCGAAACCCGCATTTTTCAGGGTGTGCACCACATTGAGCGCACGATCGTCGACCAACGAGGCGTCGATGCCGTGCAGAGCCACCCCGACTTCTTCGCGTTTGCCGAACAGGCTTTTTTTGCTTTTTGCAGGTGACTTGCCCAGCAATTTGTCGATAAAGTTTTTAATCATTCGTTTTCAACTAGGTCCTTAAGACTTCAAAGCTCTCCAAGGGTTTCAGGCAGACTGAAACGCACTCTAAAAAAGGTCAAGTATGCGCCAACCGCGGGTTACCGCGATAGCGCGCAGACGGTCGTCCGGGTTGGTGGCTACAGGGTGCGCTACATTCTCCATCAGACTCAAATCGTTGATGGAATCGGTATAAAAAGTGCTTTCCACATCCGCCCAGTTCAGCTGATGGCTGGCCAGCCACTCTCCAACCCGGGTGACCTTGCCCTCACGAAAAGACGGCGTTCCCTTGATCTCACCCGTGAACCACCCGGTACCGCCGAGCGCCGTGTCACGTTCCAGCTCAACCGCAATCAATTCGGGCACGCCCAGGGCTTGTGCAATTGGGCGGGTGACGAACTCGTTGGTGGCCGTGACGATGATCACGGAATCACCCGCTTGCTGATGTTTTTGCAGCAACGCCAGGGCTTGGGGTTTGATTGCGGGCTGAATCACTGACTGCATGAAATGGGCGTGTGCGGCCTCTGAAGCGACCGCACCCTGGTGTCGCATGGCCTGGGTGGCAAAGCGAACATAGTCATGCACATCCAGCGTCCCCGCCTTGTAATGGGCGTAGAACTCATCGTTTCGGCGACTGAAATCCACCGGATCGGTCCATCCCAAAGAGGTAGTGAATTGTCCCCAGGCGTGATCGGAGTCAAGCGGCAGCAGGGTGTGATCCAGGTCAAACAGGGCAAGCTTCATTCAGGTGTTTTCCATCATGGATTTGATCAAGGGAATGGTGATGCCGCGTTTGGTCTGCAATGCGTACCGGTCAAGCAGGTTCAGCAACTCCATCAGACTGCCCAAGTCACGGCTGAAACGGGTCAGGATGTAGTCCATCACCTCATCGCCCAGAAAGATGCCGCGTGCATCCGCCGCCTGGCGCAGCACAGCGCGCCGTTCGGGGTCACTCAAGGCCTGGAGCTGAAAAACATGACCCCAGCCGAGCCGTGTTCGCAGGTCATCGCGCAGCTTCAGGTCGGCCGGCGGCAATTCGCCGGCCGCCAGTACCCCACGCTGGTGGGTTTGTGAATTCACAAACCAGTTGAAGGCGGCATGTTGTTGCACATCGGTGTACAAATGGACCTCGTCCATCATGACGGCAGCCCAGTCCTCATTGAACTCTGGCGGCTCCAACACAGAGGCGTCAAGCCAGCCTACTGCCCCGCCTTGTTCGCGCAGGGCTTCTCGCGCCGCCTTGAGTAGATGCGTTTTGCCACAGCCTGAGGCTCCCCAGACGTAGGTTGGCACGGGTGAGCGTACCGGAGCGTTGGATTGTTCACTCACCCACGATGCCAGGTGATCAAGCGCAGCTTTATTGGGGCCGGCAAAGTAACTGTCCAGTGTGGGGCCAGTGGTCAATCCGATGTCAAGGGCGATTTGCTTCATTCGCTGGATTCAACCCTGGTAAAGCTTGCTGGACAAGTAGCTGGCGCGCGCACGTCGGATCGCGACCAGCAGTACCGCACTGCTGGGCAGGGCAATCAGCACACCCAGAAAACCAAACAGCTGCCCGAAGGCCAGCAGGGCAAAAATAACGGCTAGCGGATGCAGGCCGATGCGCTCCCCAACCAGGCGCGGCGTCAGGTAGAAACTCTCTACCAACTGCCCTGCCCCGAACACCCCCGCGACCACCAAAATACCGTACCAGCCACCAAACTGGAGTGCTCCAGCGAGCACAGCCAACACCATGCCCAAGCCAAAACCCAAGTAAGGAATAAAAAATGCCATGCCAGTAAACACGCCCAGTGGCACGGCAAGATCAAAGCCAAACAAGGCCAGCGCCACACTGAAATAAATGGCCAAAGTACCCATGACCAGCAACTGACCACGCAAATACTGTCCTAACACCATGTCCGCTTCAGCAGTGAAACTGTCGACTTGCGGGCGCATTTTGGGAGGCACCAGAATCATCACCATGGCCACGAACCGGTCCCAGTCCTTAAGCAAAAAAAACAGCGCGACAGGGATAAGGACCACATTGCCGATGATGGCCAGGGCCACACTGCCCCCGAGCTGGAGCGACGACATGACCGAGCCAAAGGCATCTTCGACATTGGCATTGAGGTACTTCACGACAAACGTCTTGATGCTGGCCACATCCAGCGACATCTTGATGCCAAATTGGGCCAGCCAGGGACTCAAGGCATCGTTAAGTCGCGCAGCCAACAAAGGCAACTGCTCACGCAGCAGAGGCAGTTCCTTGGCAAAAATGGGAACAATCAGCAGCAGGATAGACAACAACAGCAGACCAAACACCGATTGCACGATCAGGACCGCCAGTACCCGTGGCAATTTGCCATTGCCCAGGTTGTCCAGCTTGTTGACCATGGGCGTCAGGGCGTAGGCCAAGACTGCGGCAACCACAAAAGGCGTCAGGACCGCCCCTAACAGCCACAGGGTCAACACCGCCAGGGCGGCGATCAGGCACCAAGTGAGTGTGCGTTTTTGGGTCGAAGTGAATTGCATATAGCCTGAGGCGGGGGTGAACCCTTAGAATCTTAGGATGAATTCTATCGGGCCTGAACACTGTTTCCCCGATGGAGTCACCGCCATCGCAAAGCGATACAGGCCCAACCAACCCCAAGCAGCATGACCACTTCTTCCCCTTCTCCCTTGAGCTACAAAGACGCCGGCGTTGACATTGACGCCGGAGACGCCCTGGTTGAGCGCATCAAACCGCTGGCCAAAAAAACCATGCGCGAAGGTGTGCTGGCCGGCATTGGCGGGTTTGGCGCCCTGTTTGAGGTGCCCAAACGCTACAAGGAGCCTGTATTGGTGAGTGGCACGGATGGCGTGGGCACCAAACTAAAACTCGCCTTTGAGTGGAATATGCATGACACCGTGGGCATTGACCTGGTGGCCATGAGCGTCAATGATGTACTGGTTCAAGGCGCTGAACCTTTGTTTTTTCTGGACTACTTTGCCTGTGGCAAGCTGGATGTGGACACCGCTGCGGCCGTGATTGGGGGTATCGCCAAAGGCTGCGAACTCTCGGGCTGCGCTCTGATTGGTGGCGAAACGGCTGAGATGCCGGGTATGTACCCCGCTGGTGAGTATGACTTGGCCGGTTTTGCGGTCGGAGCGGTGGAAAAATCAAAAATCTTGACGGGTGCTGATGTGAAGCCCGGCGATGTGGTGCTGGGCTTGGCGTCCAGCGGCGTGCATTCCAACGGATTCAGCCTGGTGCGCAAGTGCATTGAGCGCGCAGGCGATGCCTTGCCTGCCACGCTGGACGGCCAGCCGTTCAAACAGGCACTCATGGCACCCACGCGGCTCTATGTCAAAAACGTGCTGGCCGCGTTGGCCGCGCACCCGATCAAGGCGCTGGCTCACATCACCGGCGGTGGTCTGTTGGAGAACATTCCTCGCGTGCTTCCTGAAGGCATGGCGGCACACCTAACCAAAGGAAGCTGGCCTCAGACCGAGTTGTTTGCCTGGTTACAGACAACCGCCGGCATTG
>JAUXQA010000010.1 GCA_030683195.1 Rhodoferax sp.
GCGCCGCGCCCAAAGGCCTCAATCGCCACGCCAATCTGCGTGAACGCCGCGTCGGTGTCGTTGAAGATGTTGGCGCCAAAGGTCTGGCGAAACAGCGGGGCGTAATTAGATTGGGCGATTTTGTCCACCACCGCCTGGCGGCTCGGGTTGTTCATTTCCAGTGGATTGAGCAGCGGACCCAGGGCCTGCAAGGCCAGTGTGTCGGCCCGGCCATCCCAAAAATGGCCGCCCACCGCTTCGGTAAGGCCATTGGTGGTTACAAAGCCGAACGCGGGAACAAACCCTACATAACTGTTGGTCATGGCGTTGCGCAGGCCCAAGGATCCAGGCCGGCTGCCGAGAGCCACGCCGATGGTGGAGCCATGGTTCCCGGCGAAACCCATGGTGGGCTGGTGGCACGCCGCGCAGGCAGTACCGCGGGGCTCTGACAGGTTATTGTCGGTAAAGATCAGACGACCGAGTTGCACCAGGTTGGCCGTTGGCAGTGGCGCCACCGGAGGCACTGGGCGAACGGGAAGGGTGGCCGGTGCGGTCGGTGGCGCAGGCGGTTGGCGCGCTGCCAAGGCAGCGGCGTCTGCTTCCTGGCTTGTGCCACCCCCTCCGCAGGCGGTGAGCATGAGTGCCAGCAGCGCTGCGCCAAGACGGGCTGTGCGAATCAAGGTGCGGGGCATGGTGTGTCTCCAGTTGGATGTTGGTGAGTGGGGTCAATCCGACTGTGGCTGGCAAATGTGGAGGAAGTGTGGAGGAGGTGTGGAGGAGGTGTGGAGGCATGCCAGGCGGCTTTTTGGATGGGTCGGCGTCCCTCGTAAAATGAACGCATGCTGTCTGTAAAACTTGAACTACTCGAATCCCTGGCGCACGCGCTGGAAACCCTGTCCCCCGGCGCTGGCGCCAAAGCTGCCTTTGAGTCGCCCAAGGTCGCCGCCCACGGCGACCTCGCTACCACCGCTGCCATGCAGTTGGCCAAGCCGCTCAAATTGAACCCGCGCCAACTGGCCGAGAACCTGCGCACCGCCCTGCTGGCAGCCACGCCCTACCAGCGCTGGGTGGAGGCCGTTGATATTGCCGGCCCCGGCTTTATCAACATCCGCCTCAAGCCAGAAGCCAAACAGCAAATCGTGCGTGAAGTGCTCACGCAGGCCAACCAGTTTGGCGCCCAGGCCCCCACCGGCCACCGCATGTTGGTGGAGTTTGTTTCTGCCAATCCCACCGGTCCCCTGCATGTGGGCCACGGCCGTCAGGCTGCGTTGGGCGATGCCATTTGCAACTTGTTTCAGACTCAGGGCTGGGACGTGTACCGCGAGTTCTATTACAACGACGCAGGGGTGCAGATCGGCACGCTGGCCAGCAGTACCCAGTTGCGCGCCAAAGGCTTCAAGCCGGGTGATGCCGAGTGGCCCAGCGGCGAAAATGCCCCCGCCTACAACGGCGACTACATTGCCGACATTGCGGCCGACTATCTGGCGGGCAAGACCGTGCACTCCGACGACCGTGAGTACACCGCCAGTGGGGACATCGATGCGCTGGACGACATGCGCCTGTTTGCCGTGGCCTACCTGCGTCACGAGCAGGATCTGGATTTGCAGGCGTTTGGTGTCAAATTTGACAATTACTACCTGGAGTCCAGCCTGTACCTGAGCGGCAAGGTCGATGCCGTCGTCAAAAAACTGCAGGATGCCGGAAAAACCTATGAACTGGATGGTGCGTTGTGGCTCAAGTCCACCGAGTACGGTGACGACAAGGACCGTGTCATGCGCAAGGGGGACGGCACTTACACCTACTTTGTGCCGGATGTGGCCTACCACATCACCAAATGGGAGCGGGGTTTCGAGAAGGTCGTCAACATCCAGGGCACCGACCACCACGGCACCATTGCGCGGGTGCGAGCCGGGCTGCAGGCGGCCAATGTGGGCATCCCCCAAGGCTACCCCGACTACGTGTTGCACACCATGGTGCGGGTGGTCAAGGGTGGCGAAGAGGTCAAAATCTCCAAGCGGGCCGGCAGCTATGTGACATTGCGGGATCTGATTGAGTGGACGAGTCGTGATGCTGTGCGCTTTTTTCTGCTGAGCCGCAAGCCCGATACCGAGTACACCTTTGACGTGGATCTGGCGGTGGCCAAGAACAACGACAACCCGGTGTACTACGTGCAATACGCCCACGCCCGCATTTGTTCGGTGCTGGCCGCCTGGCGCGAGAAAGACGGCGGGAATGCTTCAGCCCTGAAAGACGTCGACTTGTCGCCGTTGGTCAGTCCTCAGGCCCAGGCCTTGATGCTGTTGCTGGCCAAGTACCCTGAGATGCTCACGGCGGCTGCAGTTGACTTTGCGCCTCACGACGTGACCTTCTACCTGCGTGAGCTGGCCGCCTGCTACCACAGCTATTACGATGCCGAGCGCATTCTGGTGGACGACCCACTCGTTAAACAAGCTCGTTTGGCGCTGGTCGCGGCCACCGCGCAAGTGCTGCACAATGGCCTCGCCGTGCTGGGTGTCAGTGCCCCGCAGAAGATGTAGATTCAGTGAAACTTGTTTGAAGGTCAATGCATGAAGCAGCAACGCGGGGGAACCCTTCTCGGGTTCATTATTGGGGCCGTGGTCGGACTGGGTGCGGCGCTGGCTGTCGCTGTGTACGTCACCAAAGTGCCTATTCCTTTTGTCAACAAGGGGCAAACCCGATCGACTGACCAAGACCTGGAAGAGTCCCGCAAGAACAAGGATTGGGACCCTAACGCGCCGCTGTATGGCAAAAATCCAGCCAAACCGGTGGCACCGCCGGCAGAGGGTGCACCTGTGCCGCCAGCCCCCCAGGCGGCATCCACGGCCACAGTGCCCGGGCCTGCACCTGCGCCAGAAGCCAAAGCTGCCGCGACTCCTGCGCCCAAGGCGGAAGTCAAGCCTGCTGTGTCCGCTGACCCCTTGGGGGACTTGGCCAAAGCGCGGTCAGGAGGCTCGACGGTGGAGCCGTTCATTTACTTCGTGCAGGTGGGTGCGTTTCGCAATCCTGAAGATGCTGAGACTCAGCGCGCCAAGCTCTCCTTGGGCGGCATTGAGGCCCGCGTGACCGAGCGCGAACAGTCGGGGCGTGCCGTGTTCCGGGTTCGCGTGGGTCCGTTTGACCGCAAGGAAGATGCCGACAAGTCCAAGGAACGGCTGGAGACCAACGGCATGGACACGGCCCTGGTCCGCGTAGCTCGCTAGATTGAGGGCTGAACTTTTGGCGCTGAGCCTTGTCCCAACCATTTAACTGGAGTGTTTAAAGATGAAGCGTCGTGATTTTTCTCTGGCCTGCAGCGCAGCTGCAGGTGCAGCCTGGTTGCCCACAGGGGCGTCAGCCCAGGCCAAACCCCCGCAGGTGGGCACCGATTATCTCGTGGTGGAGAAACCCGCCAGTGTCGAGGCACCTGCCGGAAAAGTCGAAGTGGTTGAATTTTTTTGGTACAGCTGCTCTCATTGCAATGCCTTTGAGCCCGCCTTGGAGAGCTGGATCAAACGCGCGCCCAAAGATGTTGTGGTGCGCCGCGTGCCAGTGGCTTTTCAGGACAGTTTTGTGCCGCAACAGCGCCTCTTTTACACACTGGAGGCCATGGGCTTGCTGGATAAGTTGCACGGCAAGGTGTTTGCCGCCATCCATGGTGAAAAGCAAAACCTGACCAAAGCCGACGCTATCGCCGACTGGGTGGCCAAGCAAGGGGTAGACAAAGCCAAGTTCACTGAGCAATACAACTCTTTCTCCGTTGCAACCAAAGCCACCCGGGGGACCCAGCTACAAAACGCTTACCGAGTGGAGGGCGTACCTTCTTTGGGCATTGCGGGCCGGTTTTACACCGACGCCACCTTGTCCAAGAGCATGGACCGCGCGCTGCAAGTGGTTGAGTTCCTGGCGGCACAGGTTCGCGCTGGCCGCTAAGGCGCGTCAATCCCCGGCTGCTGGGGTCTGCATCCTTGCGTTAGCGCAATTTCGGTGGTGTAAGGCCGCACTAAATGGCCTGAGGCCCCGGCTGGGGTCTGTCCCATGCTCATGTGATCGCTACAATCAAAAGGCAAGAAATTTATGCAAGATTCGTGCCTTATGAAATTTTCACTCTCTCCCTGGCTTTTGATGGCGACACTGATTTTGTGCGTCGGGTCCGCGAGCGCCGAAAGAGCTGATCGCAACAAGCCCATGAACATCGAGTCAGACGCGCTGCGTTACGACGATATCAAGCAGATCAGTGTGTTCACTGGGCGCGTGGTGTTGAGCAAAGGCACCATCCTTATTCGGGGTGGTCGCATGGATGTGCGCCAGGACACCAGTGGCAACCAGTTTGGTGTAGTGACGGCGGAACCAGGAAAACTGGCTTTTTTCAGGCAAAAGCGCGAAGGCCTGGACGAGTTCATTGAAGGTGAAGGCGAGGTCATTGAGTACGATGGCCGCGCCGACACCGTCAAGTTCACCACCCGGGCGCAGTTACGCCGCTACCGTGGCACCACCCTGGCAGACGAGTTCACGGGGGCGGTGATCGTCTACAACAACACGACCGATGTGTTCAACATTGATGGTGCCTTGGCACAGGCGTCGGGTGCTGCACCCAAAGGGCGCGTGCGCGCCATGTTGACACCCACGCCAGAGACCGAGCCGCCCGCCAAACCTGGTGCGGCTGGTTTGCCCACTCCCACGCTGCGGTCCACCACCATTCTGGGTGGGGACAAGAAGTGATGCTTGAATCGCTCACTCGGGAAGACCCGTCTCGTCTGGATTCCGGCGGCGAGCAAAGCCGGCTGGAAGCCCGTCACCTCCAAAAGTCTTACGGTAGCCGCAAGGTGGTCAAAGACGTGTCGTTGGTCGTGCGCAAAGGGGAGGTTGTGGGCTTGCTCGGCCCCAACGGCGCCGGCAAAACCACTTCTTTTTACATGATTGTGGGCCTGGTGCCCGCCAGTGCCGGCCACATCTGGATCGACGGTCAGCCTATCGAGCACATGCCCATTCACCGGCGTGCCCGTCTGGGTTTGAGCTACCTGCCCCAGGAAGCCTCTATTTTTCGCAAGCTCAATGTCGAAGACAACGTGCGCGCCGTGCTGGAGTTGCAGCACGATGAAACGGGCAAGCCCTTGACCCGCCCTGAGATTGAAAAACGCCTGACCAGCCTCTTGCAGGACCTGCGGGTGGACCATTTGCGTCAATCTGCAGCGCTGGCGCTCTCGGGTGGCGAGCGCCGCCGCGTGGAGATTGCCCGTGCGCTGGCGACACAGCCCCGGTTTATTTTGCTGGACGAGCCGTTTGCAGGCATCGACCCGATTGCGGTCATCGAGATCCAGCGCATCATCAGTTTCCTGAAAAATCGGGGTATCGGGGTCTTGATCACCGACCACAACGTGCGCGAAACCCTTGGCATTTGTGACCACGCCTACATCATCAGCGACGGCACGGTGCTGGCCCAAGGTACGCCTGCCGAGATAGTCAACGACGCCGATGTGCGCCGGGTCTATCTTGGCGAACACTTCAAGATGTAGATGAATGACCCCTACGTTTGTCACTTCGTGTACTGCACTGCCCCCCGAGGGGGTACAGCCTTGTTTGGGGCGGCCCGGCGCCGCGGCATGGCTATGACCCCTGCGTTCATCCCGTTGTGTAACGCACTGCCCTCCGGCGCGGCGGCATGAAGCAAGGCCTGTCCCTCCGGGTATCCCAGCACCTGGCGCTCACGCCGCAGTTGCAGCAGTCGATCCGGCTGTTGCAGTTGTCGACCCTGGAGCTCAGCCAGGAGGTGGACCAGATGCTGGATGACAACCCGTTTCTGGAGCAGAGCGCCGACGAGGTGCCGCGCGAGGAGTTTGGTCTGGCGCAGTCAGACACCCCCGTTCGCACGGAAGATCTGGATGTTGAATTTGCTGCTAAGTCAGTAGCAGACTATGCAACGGAAACAAGGGTTAGCAACGATAGCGATGCCGAAGCCTCGCCGCTCTCTTCTGATGACGTTCAAAGCTGGGATGGTGACGGCAGCGCATCACTGGCCCCCGATGACAGCGAGTGGGGCGGCGAAGCGCGTGCGCACGGCAACAACCTCGGCGGCGATGAAGACACCGATGTGACCGAGATGGCCCGGGGCCAGGTGTCGCTGACCAGCTTTTTGCACACCCAGGCGCTGGCGCTGCGCCTGGGCGCCGAAGATCGCGCGGCCCTGCAGTTTTTGATCGAGTCGCTCAATGACGACGGCTACCTGGAAGACTCACTGCAGTCCCTGGCTGAAGGGCTGGCGGGCAGCTATGAGGCGCAAATCGAGCCGCTGGTGCACCACTTCACTGTGGCTTTGGGGTTGCTGCAAAGCCTGGAGCCGGTGGGCGTGGGGGCACGCCACCTGGCGGAGTGCCTGAGCTTGCAACTTAATGCTTTGCTGCGACTTGCTGGGCAAGAGCCTGAACGTCTGGCGACCCTCAGAGTAGCGCTGCGCATTTGTGCTCAACCCATGGATTTGCTGGCCCGGCGCGACATCAAGCGCCTGGTGCAGTTGTGCGCGGCGCCAGACGCCGCCGTGCGCGAAGCCATCACGCTCATTGGCCGTCTGGAGCCCAAGCCGGGCCGGCGTTTTGTGGATGTGGAGCGCAATGTGGTGCTGCCCGATGTGCTGGTGGTGCAGGTGGGCAAGGGCCCGCAAGCCAAGTTTCAGGTGCGCCTCAACGCCGATGTCATGCCGCGCCTGCGGGTGCATGACATCTACGCCAATGCGCTCAAGCAGCACAAGAGTGGGGGAAGTGAAGCGTCCAACTACGCAGCCTTGCAGCAGCGGCTGCAGGAAGCGCGCTGGTTTATCAAAAACATCCAGCAGCGCTTTGACACCATTTTGCGGGTCAGCAACGCCATCGTGGAGCGTCAAAAGAGCTTCTTCCAGCATGGTGAGTTGGCCATGCGCCCCATGGTGCTGCGCGAGATTGCGGACGAGTTGGGCCTGCA
>JAUXQA010000011.1 GCA_030683195.1 Rhodoferax sp.
CGCAGGCATCAAGCAGATTGACTCCAAGATTGTTGATTTTGGTGCTTCTGACATGCCCCAGACAGACGACGCCCTCAAGGCCAAAGGCCAGTTCCAGTTTCCTGCCGTCATTGGCGGAACTGTGCCTGTGATCAATGTCAAAGGCATTGCACCCGGCCAGATGAAGCTCGACGGCCAGGTGTTGGGTGACATCTACCTCGGCAAGATTACCAAATGGAATGATGCCGCCATCAAGGCCTTGAACCCGACCCTGGCGTTGCCGGATGCTGCCATTGCCCCCGTTCGCCGCGCAGATGGTTCAGGCACCACCTTCAACTTCACCAATTACCTGAGCCGTGTCCACCCTGAATGGAAAACCAAAGTGGGTGAAGGCACAGCGGTCAACTGGCCGGTGGGTGCCGGTGGCAAGGGCAACGAAGGTGTGGCCGCATTTGTGAATCGCCTGCCCAATTCCATTGGTTATGTTGAATATTCGTACGTCAAGCAAAACAAGATGACCTACGCGCTCATGAAGAACAAAGACGGTGCGTTTGTGTCGCCTGATGATGACTCTTTCAAAGCCGCAGCCGCTGGTGCTGACTGGAACAAGTCCTTTTATCAGTTGATCACGGACCAGCCTGGCAAAAACGCCTGGCCCATCACCACCGCGACATTTATCTTGATGCACCTCAAGCAAGACAAGCCAGCCAACGCCACAGAAACTTTCAAGTTCTTCACCTGGGCTTATAAAAACGGTGATGTCAGTGCCACAGCGCTCGACTATGTGCCCATGCCTGACAACGTGATTGGTGCTATCGAAAAAGCCTGGAGTCAGGTGACTGACGCTTCCGGTAAACCCGTGGCCTTGAAGTAATCGGTTCTCCGATTGCTATGACCGTTTAAAGGAGCAGGTGCATGTCAACTACACTTCCGGCAAATCAGGGGGCTTTCGATAAGTCAGGTAAATCTCTCGGACGCGCGATGACCAATCCCTCTCCTGAAAAAGCGGCCCGCTCGGGGCCCATGGCAGACTTGATCTTTGGCTGGCTAGCCAAAGGTTCGGCCTATTTCACCTTGATCATGTTGTTCGGCATTCTTGCCTCGCTGACCATCAGCGCCTGGCCTGCAATTGAAAAATATGGTCTGGGTTTTCTCTTTAATGCGACCTGGGACCCCGTGAAAGAGGAGTTTGGTGGCCTGGTGATGATCTACGGCACCTTGATGACCTCGTTCATTGCCTTGTTGATTGCGGTCCCGGTCAGTTTTGGTATCGCGATCTTCCTGACAGAATTGGCACCAGCGTGGCTCAAACGCCCACTGGGTACAGCCATTGAGTTGTTGGCAGCTATCCCCTCGATTGTTTACGGCATGTGGGGTCTGTTGGTATTTGGTCCCATTTTGTCGACCTACGTGCAGCAACCTTTGCAGGGCCTGTTCTCTGATGTCCCGTATTTGGGTGCTTTGTTCTCCGGCCCGCCCGTAGGCATCGGCATTTTGTCGGCAGGCATTATTTTGGCCATCATGATCATCCCCTTCATTGCAGCCGTCATGCGCGATGTGTTTGAGGTGACGCCCACGCTCCTCAAGGAGTCCGCTTATGGTTTGGGTGCCACCACTTGGGAGGTCGTGTCCAAAGTCGTCTTGCCTTACACAAAGGCGGGTGTGATTGGCGGCATCATGCTGGGACTCGGGCGGGCTATTGGCGAGACTATGGCCATTACGTTCGTGATTGGTAACTTCAACCAATTGGATTCGCTGAGCTTGTTTCAGGCCGCCAACAGCATTACCTCGGCCCTGGCCAATGAATTTGCCGAAGCAGCTGAAGGTTTGCACCAAGCCTCACTCATGTATTTGGGTCTGGTTTTGTTCTTTATCACCTTTGTGGTGCTGACGCTGTCCAAGATCTTGTTGGCACAGCTTAAAAAGAAAGAAGGAGTCAAGTCATGACAGCTGGCAATGTTTTCATGCAGCCTGCCGCAATTGAAAAGGCCCGTGAAGCGCGCTATGCGCAACGCAAGCGGGTCAATCAGGTGGCCTTGGTCATGGCGCTTTTGGCGATGATGTTCGGGTTATTTTGGTTGACCTGGATTTTGTACGAAACCGTCCGGCTCGGTGTGGGCGGCCTCACCATGGCCACTTTCACAGAGATGACCCCCGCGCCAGGCGACGTCGGTGGCTTGGCCAATGCCATTTACGGCTCTTTTGTGATGGTGACACTGGCCACCTTTGTGGCGACGCCCATTGGTGTGATGGCCGGCATCTATCTGGCCGAGTTTGACACTCAAGGCTGGCTTGCCTCAACCACCCGCTTTGTAAACGACATTCTGTTGTCAGCGCCATCGATTGTGATTGGTCTGTTTGTCTACGCAGTGGTGGTGACACGGTTCAAGTCTTTTTCGGGCTACGCGGGTATTGCCGCATTGGCCATCATTGTGATTCCCGTGGTGATCAGAACCACCGAGAGCATGTTGCAGCTCATTCCTGCTGGTTTGCGCGAAGCCGCTTATGCACTGGGTGCGCCCAAGTGGAAGGTGATTTTGAGCATCACGCTGCGGGCTGCTCGTGCAGGTGTAGTTACCGGCATCTTGCTGGCAGTGGCCCGGATTGCGGGTGAAACAGCGCCTCTGCTGTTCACGGCCTTGAGCAACCAGTTCTGGACATCGAGCCTGAGCCAGCCCATGGCGAGCTTGCCGGTCACTATTTTCAAGTTTGCCATGAGTCCTTTTGAGAACTGGCAAAAACTGGCTTGGGCCGGCGTCTTCATCATTACTTTGGCCGTTTTGGGTCTCAACATTCTGGCCCGGGTGTTAACTCGAACCAAGATCTGAGCACACCCCTGTTCACTCTATTACTAAAGAATCATCATGACTATTGCCACGCTTGAGCGGACGAAGATTTCAGTCAAAAATCTCGATTTCTATTACGGCAAATTCCACGCGTTGAAAAACATCAACCTGGAAATTCCTGAAAAAAAGGTAACGGCCTTCATCGGCCCATCAGGTTGCGGCAAGTCCACCTTGTTGCGCGTCTTTAACCGCATGTTCGAGTTGTACCCGGAGCAACGGGCGCAAGGCGAGGTAGTGCTTGATGGCGAGAACCTCCTGACCAGTAAAAAAGACGTGGCCTTGCTGCGGGCCAAGGTCGGTATGGTGTTTCAAAAACCCACGCCTTTCCCCATGTCCATCTTTGACAACATTGCTTTTGGCGTCAAATTATTCGAATCGCTCAACACCACTGACATGGAAGAGCGTGTGGAGTGGGCTCTGCGCAAAGCCGCGCTGTGGGGCGAAGTCAAGGACAAGCTCAACCAGGGCGGCTCCAGCCTGTCTGGCGGACAGCAGCAGCGTTTGTGCATTGCGCGGGGAATCGCCATCAAGCCCGAAGTCTTGTTGCTCGACGAGCCCTGCTCAGCCCTGGACCCGATCTCTACCGGCAAGGTGGAAGAGCTGATCACTGAACTCAAGAACGACTACACGGTGATGATCGTGACCCACAACATGCAGCAGGCGGCACGTTGCAGTGACTACACTGCTTACATGTACCTGGGTGATTTGATGGAGTTTGGATCGACCGATCAAATGTTCTTCAAACCCACCCGCAAAGAAACCGAAGACTACATTACCGGCCGTTTCGGCTAAGGAGATCAAAGTGCCAGAAAAACACCTTTCTACCCAGTTCGACAGTGAACTGAGCGCCGTTTCCAGCCGGGTGCTGGAGTTGGGCGGCTTGGTTGAGTCGCAAATCATCCGGGCGATCATGGCCTTATCGCAGTTCAGTGTGGAGTTGGCGAACGAAGTCACCGCCACAGAGGCCCGTGTCAATGCCATGGAGGTTGACATTGACCGCGAACTGTCCAGCATCATTGCGCGCCGCCAACCCACAGCCAGGGATTTGCGTCTGCTCATCGCCATTTCCAAAACCACCGCCAATCTGGAGCGGGTGGGTGATGAAGCTGAGAAAATTGCACGCATGGTGCGCTCCATCATCAACAGCGGCGCCCCGCGCTCGCTCCCTTCTCTGGAGTTGCGGGTTGCGGCCGATCTGGCTTCGGGCTTGCTACGCAAAGCGCTGGATGCATTTGCCCGTCTGGATACCACTGCAGCTGTGTCCATTCTCAAAGAAGATGACCAGATTGACCAGGAATTTGATGGCTTTGTTCGCAAGCTCATCACGTACATGATGGAAGATCCGCGCATGATCTCGCCCAGCCTTGACCTGCTCTTTTTGGCCAAGGCGATTGAGCGCATTGGTGACCACGCGAAAAACATTGCTGAGTTCATCATCTATGTGGTCAAGGGCGCGGATGTGCGCCACACCCCGATGGATCATATTGAATCGGTGGTGAAATGAGGCATCAACCCGGCGTGCTGATTGTTGAAGATGAACCGGCCATTGCCGAACTGATTGCGGTGAATCTTCGGCACAACGGGTTTCGTCCTACCTGGGCCATGGACAGCGTTTCGGCGCAATGCGAACTTGATGCTGTCTTGCCGGATGTGATCTTGCTGGACTGGATGCTGCCCGGCGAGAGCGGGTTGACATTGGCCAAACGGTGGCGTGCTGCTGCACGCACCAAATCGGTTCCCATCATCATGCTGACGGCCCGGGGCGACGAGATGGACCGGGTTGCCGGGCTGGACGCGGGGGCTGACGACTACATTGCCAAGCCCTTCTCCACCAAGGAGTTGCTGGCACGGATTCGGGCGGTGATCCGGCGGCGCGCGCCTGAGCAAGCCAGTGGCGTGGTGTACATCGGTGCCTTGGCGCTCGATTCAGGCACCTACCGAGTGACCTTCGATGGACACTTGCTCAAGCTGGGCCCCACTGAATTCAAATTGTTGCACTATCTGATGACGCACGCTGAGCGCGTTCACAGCCGTTCGCAATTGGTGGACAAGGTTTGGGGTGACCATGTGTTCATTGAAGAACGCACGGTAGACGTGCATGTCAAACGGCTGCGCGAGGCCATGGGCGAGAACGCGGGGCACATGATTGAAACCGTGCGCGGCGTAGGCTATCGCCTCACGGTGCAGTCGTCTCCCGCACGTCCTTCACCCATCAGCGCGTGAGCGCCTGCGTATCTTGGTAATCACCTGCCAGCCGACATGGCGGTTTTAGCATTCTTATGTTCTGGCGATATTTTTCTTTTTTGATATCTCAAGTGGTGGGCAGCTTGATGGGGCTGTACTTCGACTTGGCGAAAATCGGCATGGTTAGCGCCTTGGTGGGTGCGATGCTGGGGGCCTGGGTCTGGTTTATTTTTGACTTCTCACGGGCGGCGCGCTTGATGCGTTGGTTGAGATTGGGCAACACCGCAGACGTGGCGATGAGTGGTGGCTTCTGGGGCGAGGTTGCCGACCGGGCCAGGCGCTTGACGCGTGCGCGCGAGCAGATGACGCGTGACAGCCAGAACCAGCTGCAAGACTTTTTATCGGCTTTTCAGGCATCGCCCAATGGCGTGGTGTTACTGGATGCTGAAGGGCAGATTGAGTGGTGCAACCAGACGGCTGCTGCTCATTTTGGCCTGCAAGCCCAGCGCGACCTGATGCAGCACTTTGGCAACTTGGTGCGTGACCCCCGGTTTGCCAGCTATTTTGCTGCGCAGGATTACCGGAGCAGCGTACTGATGCCTGGGCGCGAGAGCACCCCCACGCACCCCGTTCAACTCTCGGTTCAACTCAACCCGTACGGCGAGGGCCGTTTGCTGCTGTTGTCTCGCGATGTCACGGTTCTGGAGCAGGCAGAAGCCATGCGGCGAGATTTCGTGGCCAATGTGTCCCATGAAATCCGTACGCCGCTGACCGTTTTGAGCGGCTTTGTGGAGACTCTGCAGACGTTGCCCTTAAACGAGGTGGACAGGGAGCGCTATTTGTCGCTGATGGCTCAGCAGGCCGACCGCATGCAGATGCTGGTGAATGATTTGCTGACTTTGTCGCGGCTGGAGGGCAGCCCAAGTCCGGGTGCCGGTGAATGGGTCTCCATGCCCGAGGTCATGGGTCAGTTGGAGCAGGATGCTCACGCGTTGTCGGTGGTGTTGAACCCTTCAGCAGACCGCCCGCACCACATGGTGTTTGACGCACTGCAGGACGGGGCTGTGTCGGGCGCGACCAGTGAACTGATCAGCGCCATGAGCAATCTGGTGACCAATGCCGTCCGCTATACGCCAGCAGGGGGAGGCATCCGGGTTTGCTGGCGGGGCTTGGCCGATGGTCGGGCAGAGTTCTCGGTGTCTGACACGGGTCCGGGCATCGCCAGTGAGCACTTGCCGCGCCTCACCGAGCGTTTTTACCGTGTGGACCGCAGTCGTTCGCGGGACACGGGTGGCACCGGACTCGGGCTGGCGATTGTCAAACATGTCTGCCAGCGCCATGGGGCTCAATTGAAAATTGAGAGCACCTTGGGCAAAGGCTCCACGTTTTCCATAATATTCCCTGTTGAGCGGGTTCAAATTGGGCTTGACAGACGCTGACCTTTCCTCAAAAGGGCGGTCTATCTCCTATGGTTCAGAGGCCTCGGGGCTTATTTGCGGCTACGTTTTTTCGCCCAGGCTGAGTGCACGGGCGGTTGATTCAACATCAGCGCTGGAGTGGCTCAAGCATCAGCCCGGAGCCGATGGTTTTGAGTTCATCTGGCTGCATTTCAGCCTGAGCAACGCCACAGCCGAAAAATGGATGGCAGAGCATTTGCAGCTGCCAGACCATTTTTTTGAAACCTTGCACGAGGGCACTGGATCGACCCGCGTAGAACAAGAGGCTGACAGCCTGATTGCCGTGATCAACGACGTGGTTTATGACTTTTCATACGATGCGTCGCAAATCGCAACGGTCTGGATGTGCGTCCAGCACAACTGCGTCATCAGTGCACGCAGGCAACCCTTGCGCAGTGTGGACAGTCTGCGTCTGGCCGTAAAAGCCGGCGATGAATTCGCGTCCCCCGTTTCTCTGCTGGTTCATTTGCTGCGCGATCAGGCCGATGTCTTGCAAAAGATAGAGCGCGACTCCGCTTCAAAGGTGGACCACATTGAAGACAAGCTCCTGGCCGGGCGACTCAAGGCCACGCGCGGTACGCTGGGCTCACTCAGGCGCCTGTTTGTCCGCTTGCGCCGCCTCCTTGCGCCAGAACCCGCCTCCCTTTTCCGGTTGCTCAACCGGCCGCCGGCCTGGTTCATGAAAGACGACGCGCGAGACCTTCGCGAGGCTACCGAGGAGTCGTCAGCCGTTTTAAGTGATATTGCTGCGCTGCAGGAACGCACCAAGCTGCTTCAAGAAGAACTGACGACCCACACCACAGAGCAAACCAACCGCAGTATTTTTGTTCTTACGATCGTGACGGTGCTGGCCCTGCCCATCAACATAGTGACCGGCTTGCTGGGCATGAATGTGGGGGGCATCCCGTTGGCGGAATCTCCGAACGGTTTCTGGATGGTTCTCGGCGTGATTTTCAACATCACACTCATGGCTGTCTGGCTGGTGTTCAGAAGTCAGCGCGATTAGCCGTATCCGATCAGACCAGTGCCAATCAGCCCAGTGCCAATACCTGACGCGGCAATTGAAATCGCCCGACTACGTCCCGCAGGTCATTCGCCTGATCTTGCAGGCTCTTCGCCGCAGCAGCCGATTCCTCCACTACCGCCGCATTTTGCTGGGTCATTTGATCCAGTCGATTCACTGACACATTGATATCGGCCATGTTGTTGCTTTGTTCGCGGCTGCCTGATGTGATCTGACCGAGCGCCTGCGTCACATGGTTGACGGAGTCAACGATGCTCCTCATGGTGTCGCGTGCCTTGCTGACCTTGTCTGTGCCGCGCTTGACTTTGGCGGCTGAAGAACCCATCAAAGATTTGATCTCCCGGGCCGCCACAGCAGACCGGTTGGCCAGCGTGCGCACCTCGGCTGCGACCACCGCAAACCCGCGTCCTTGATCGCCCGCGCGAGCGGCCTCGACGGCGGCATTCAGAGCCAGGATGTTGGTTTGAAAGGCAATGCTGTCGATGACGCCCGTGATGTCCATGATCTGACGTGACGAGTCGTTGATGTCACTCATCGTCTGCATGACCTCCGACATGACCGCGCTGCCGTCAGAGGCCAGCAAGGCAGCCGATTGGGCCAAGGATTCCCCTCGGGATGCGGCTTCCAGCGAGGCGCGCATGGTGGCGGTCACTTCTTCTACCGAGGCTGCTGTCAGTTGCAAAAATGAGGCTGACATCTCGGTTCGGTTGGCGAAATCAAAGTTGGCTTCTGCAATCTGCGCGGAACCATCGGCCACGCTTTGGCTGGCCCTCTGGACCTCTGAGACCATGGCGTTCAAGGACGCCTGCATTCGGCCGAGGGCCACGAGCAACCGTCCAGCCTCATCGCGGTCGTGTCCGTCAATCGGTGCGGTCAGGTCCAGTGCCGCGACCCGGTTGGCTGTTGCCACGGCTTGCTGAATGGGGCGTGTGATGCTGCGGACCAACCACGCTGACAGCAGGCTGCCCATCAGCAATGCAGACCCACCGAACAAGACCAGGCCCCAACGCGCATGCTCACTTGACTCACTGATACTTAAAACTGACGCATCAATTGTTGTGCGCCGCGATGCCTCCAATTGGGCTACAGCCTGCTGCAAGGCCAGCGCTGCGGGCGTGAAGGTTTGTGTTACCACGTGATCGATCTTTGACGTCAGGCCGCCATCCCGTGCTGCTGTCAACGCTTCAAAGGCGCTGAGGAACCGGCGATTGGCTTCCCGCATGCGATTGAAAATCATCTTGTCGGCAGGGGTGATCAGCAGACCTTGCAGTCGGCTCAACAGGGTGTCGATTTGGGTCGCTGTCTGCTGGATCTCGGGCGTCAACACATCGCCCACCTGAGGTTCCGAGCTGAGTGCCAACGCTTTGGCGCGTGAAATGTTGACTGAAATGTGGCGGCTCAGCTCAGTGGCGATGCGCTCAGTGGCCATGTCGTCATCAACCATTCGGCCTGTTTCGGTGGAGACCCTCATCAAAGACCAAAATCCAAGGGCAGAGCCAAGCAAGGCCACAGACAGAACCAGTAGCATGGTGCCCATGATTCGTCGCGAAAAAGACCTTGAAGTACCCGTGTTCGGGATGACGGCATTGAGCAACATCGATGAATATCTCTTTTGAAACACCCTCGTATTGTTTGTCGGTGGTGTGACTGAGATGTGACGAGCGAGTCGATTGGTCTGGGCGCGCCTGAGTTCAGTTCAAATGGGGGGATGACACATGCCACCCATCCTGACGCCATCGACGACCGCCTGACCGAGCTTGAGATCAAGGCCAGCTTCTCGGAAGACCTGCTGGACCAACTCAACCTCATCATCGTGCGCCAGCAGCAACAAATTGACCAACTCATCCGTGAACTGGGTCACCTGCGCCAGCTCAGCGCCGACAACAGCTTGGGCGGCCCCCGCAACCTAACGGAAGATTTGCCACCCCACTATTGAAAATTTGGCTCTATTGCCAGGCCGGTTGTCTTGGTGCCATCAATTTGCCATGGGGCAGTGTGCCCAACCGGCGGAACAGGCTGCGGCAGTAGCCGGTGATTTGCAGGCACTTGTTGATTTCGTCTACGGGCAAGGGGCCCGACACCACCACGATGTCATTGGCGCTGTCCAGCGAGCCCGCAGCGCGCAGACGACGGCGTGCCGAGGTGGCCCAGGAGTGAATGCGCGTGGGGCTGCCATGCTCGTGCAACACGCCGGTACTGGCGTCAAAGGCGATGGCGACGGTGTCGGTCTTGAGTCGCAGGCGGTGCTCCCCGGTGACAGTGCTGGCCGGGGTGCTCAGGTCGTATAAATGGTAGTTGCCCTGTTTGAGTTGGTATTGCAAAGCCATGAAATCTCCTCGTTGGGCCGTATTCTGGAGCGCCAGCGCTGGATGCTAAAGCCGAAAAAGAGCCTGAAAACCAGACTTGCTTCTTGAGCCTGCGCAGCGCCAGACGTCACTTTGGGTGCCTGGACCGAGCCTTGAAGCACTTTAAACACAAATATTTGATCAAATCGGCCGCCTGGCCGGCGGTTCAATTGCTTTGATAGCTATCAAAATATTAATGTTTTAGGGCAGGTCCACGCGGGCCTGCAAGTAGTTCAACACATCGTCCAGGCACACCAGCCCCGCGTAGTCCGACTCCGGGATGTTCACGCCCATATGCTCATGCAGACTCACCAAAAAATTGAGCCAGTCCATGGAATCCAGGTCCACCTGCTGGCGCAGGGGCCGATTGGGGACGAGCGTGGCGGGATCAACCTCGGGTGCGATGGAGCACAGCAGGGCGAGTACGGTGTCGGTGAGTTTTTGTCGATCCGGTGTCATGGGGAGGCTCTCAATAGGGTTGGGGCCGGCGTGGCGGGGTCGTCCAGCGTGTACGGTTGCTGCAGCACCTCGCGCAGTTCGGCCAGAAAAAGGGCGCCCCGGTGGCCGTCCGAGGCGCGGTGGTCTGCGGCCAGGGTGGCGCACAGCAGGGGCACGGCCACCAACTGGCCTGACTCGACCCATGGGCGCATGGCGATCTGGCCCAGACCCACCAGCGCCACTTGCGGCGGGTAGATCACGCCCAACACCGACTGCACGCTTTGCTCGCCCAGATTGGTCACGGTGATGGTGGGGTCACTCATCTCTGAGCTGCGCAGCGACCCGGCGCGGGCCCGTCTGACCAGATCGGCCAGTTCGCGCATGAGTTGGGCGAGTGGTTTGGTGTCGACATCGTGCAGGGCCGGGGCCACCAAGCCGCCGCCGCGCAAGGAGATGGCCACGCCCGCATGCACTGGGGCGCTGGGCGTGAAGTGGCCTGCCTCGTAAAACCCATTGAGTTCAGGCGTGCGCTGCAGTGCGCGTGCTACGGCCTTGAGCAAGAGGGCCGCCGACAGGATGCGCTCGGTGATGGGCAGCCCGGCGTTGTGCTCTTGCAGCCAATTCAGCGCTCGGACCATCGGGATGGTCTCTGAGAGGTAATAGTGCGGAATCTCGCGTTTGGAGCGGCTCATCGCGGCGGCGATGGCTTTGCGCATTTCCCTTTGGCGGTCGGTGGCTGTGGGTGGCGCTGATGTCTGGGTTGTCTGGGCCACGGCCGTCGCCGGGTGCGCACGAGACTGCGCTGCAGCTTCAATGTCGGCCAAGGTGACCGAGCCCTGGGCGCCACTGCCTTGCACAGCATCGTGGTCGATGCCCAGCGCTTTGGCGCGTTGGCGTGCTGCCGGCGAGACTAGGTGACGCGCTGGCGTGGTCGCGGGTTGGAAAGTTGGGGGCGGCGCTGCCTGAGGTGTTGGCGATACAGGAGCAGGTGCCAAGGCGGGCATGGGCACTGGTGAGGGTTGTGTTGCAATGGCATCCTGAGGCACCGGGGCTGTTTCGCCGGGCGCCAGCACATGGGCCAACACCGTGCCCACCGGCACCTTTTCGCCGGGCTGCACCAGCAAGGCGTGCAGCACGCCCTCTTGCCAAATCTCCACGTCCACCGCAGCCTTGGAGGTGTCGACCACCGCCACCAC
>JAUXQA010000031.1 GCA_030683195.1 Rhodoferax sp.
CTCAATGCGTGGGCGGTGGCTGGCGGTGGGTGGTTTGGCCGATGTGTGTGTTTTTGACGCCAACGCGGCCTGGACCGTGACGTCCGAGGCCCTTCGCAGCCAGGGCAAACACACACCTTTTTCGGGCTACGAGTTGCCCGGGCGGGTGCGCTGCACCGTCGTGGGCGGTCAGGTGGCGTTTCAGGCGGCATGAACGGGCTGCGCGTGCGCGCGGTCGCCTGCTGGCGGTTGATGCGCGTGCTGACCCACATTCTGGGCGGCATGTGGACCATCGTGTTTGTGTTCCCCCGACTTTCCAGCGAGCAGCAAGAAATGCGGGTTCAGGCTTGGGCCTGCGCCATGCTGGGTCGCTTTGGTATTCATCTGGTGGTGCAAGGCCAGGCCCCTGTGGGCGGGCCGGTCTTGCTGGCCGCCAACCATATTTCGTGGCTGGACATTGTGGTGATTCATGCGGCACGGCACTGCCGCTTTGTCTCCAAAGCCGAGTTGCGCCATTGGCCGCTGGTGGGCGTGTTGGCCACAGGAGCCGGCACCTTGTTCATTGAGCGCGAATCCCGGCGGGACGCCATGCGGGTGGTGCACCACATGGCCGAGCGATTGCGGGCTGGCGATGTGTTGGCCATTTTCCCGGAGGGCACCACCAGCGATGGTGTGAGCCTGCTGCCTTTTCATGCCAACCTCTTTCAGGCCGCCATCTCGGCCGATGCGCCGGTGTTGCCGATGGCCTTGCGCTTTGTAGATGCTGCCACGGGCGAACTCAGCCTGGCGCCGTGTTACATCGGCGACGACACGCTGATCGGCTCCATGTGGCGCACGCTGTGCAGCCCGGGGATCTCGGCCCTGGTGGAGTTTGGTGAGCCACAGCAGGCCCACGGGCGCGACCGGCGGACCTGGGCGGCGGATGTGCAGCGCACCATCGCCGGCATGCGATCTTCCTGATTTGCTATATTAAATAGAGCTGTTGAGGCTTTGAATACGACGGCTGGAGCCCAATATCGTATAAAAATATTGTTCCATGCTCCTGTGGTGCCGCATGATCCACTCCACAGGCGCCTACAGGGGTGGTGTCACCGCGCCGGTTTGATGATGTCGCGGTGCATGGGGGCGAGCAGGGCCAGCAAGCGACTTTGCGTGCCAAAGCCAATACCGTGTTGGTCCATGGCCATTTGCAGGTCTTCTACCAGTGCATTGAAATGGGCTGCCGTGATGCCGAGATCTTCATGGACCGCTTTCATCGCGTCGCCCTCGTATTTGCACGGACCGCCCGATAGCTCACAGATCTGATCGGTCAGTTGTTCTTTGAGATTCTTGAGCTTGGTGTCTTTGAAGAGTTTGGCAATACGCGGGTCCACCACCAAAATTTCGACGAAATCATTCATCAGGCGGGTGATGCTCTCTTTGCCCCCCAATGCGGTGTATAGCTCGGTGCTGGGCGCCTTGACCATGGGCTTGTCGGTCTGGGCTTGGGTCAGTGACCCGGCCAGAGAGCCGCAAATAAAGACGAGGGTGACAAATAATTTTTTCATACGGGGGTCTGGGCAATGTCGTTGAAAAATCAGTAAGCAACCTGGGCTGATGCATACAGCCCGCGCTGTTTGCGAGCGCCGGTGACACCTGGCACCACCCGCCCAAGGTCGACATATGCCGCCGCCAGTGCAAGGTTTTTGTTGGGGGCCCAGGCGATAAAAATGTCTTTCCAGTCGTCCTGGGCCAAGCCACTGCCCAGGCCAGCCGCCTGGCCCAATGCTTCGAGCTTGTTGGGCATGAAACGGTACTCGGCACCTACCGCCAAGTCCCGCCTGAGCAGGTAGACCGCTGAAAACTCGGGGTACCAGGACCGGCTGTTTTGGCCCGGCGCACTGGCGCCAAAGCCCAACAGGCCACCTTGGTTGGCATTGGTATAGCGCAAGGTGCTGTTGAGCAGGATGCGTTCGCCCAGCAACAACTTGGTAGCCGAGACATAGAGATCGGTGCCCGAGGTTTTGCTGCCCAGGAAATCCAGTACGGGACGAATCGACCCAGCCTGTGTGCGCTTAACCTCCATCCCCACGGATATTTGAGGCATCAGCGTATCGCTGTTGAGAACTGCGTCACCAGCGACACGGAGTTTGACCCCCAGCACATCCATCTTCAAGTGGGCACCTTCGTTCACATTGAAGCCCAGGGCGTTCAGTGCTTGCGCAGGTGCCGCAGACAGGTCCTGCCGGGCCAGAGTCAATTCAAGGGTGTTCTTGAGAGCGATGCCGACACCGAGTGTGGTCAGGCCGTAGTCATCGGTCCGCAGGCGCGAAGCGTGTGCAAAGACGCCGTTTTCACCATCGGTGGCCTGGCTGCCAATGACTGCCCAGGGGGTAATGCCTCCGCCTGCAACGCCTTCAACCGAGGAAATGCCGCCGGTCAGTCGCAATTTGCCTGTTTCCGCGTAAACGCTGCCTGCCAGGCTCGCAAGCAACAGGGCCCTGACTAAAACCATCTTTCATTCTCCTGAATAAGACCCGCCAATGCATGTCGAATATGTTCGCAGGTTCTGACGACTGTATTTTCAATACCGGACTCAAATATATCAAGGATTGGAGCCTGAACATTGCGAACTCCTGCTGTGCAGGCTGAGGGGGAATGCTATGAAATTTACCTGTATTTAGTCAATAAAAACGCCGGCTTTAGGCGCAATGGTTGACTTGAAAGGCAGGCGAAGGGCTTAATCCGCCATGTCTCGCGTGCCGTGGTGGTCTTTACACCTTGAACTGATCCACTGACTCCTGCAACTGGTGGACTTGATGCGCCAAGTCTGCAGCCGCCGCTGCGGCCTGCATGACCAAGGCGGCGTTTTGTTGGGTCACGGCGTCCATGTCCATCACGGCTTGCGACACATGTTCAGCGCCGGTGCTTTGGTGCGCGGAGGCCATCGAGATTTCACCCAGAATGTCAGTCACGCGCCGCACGGCCTGCACAATTTCCTGCATGGTCGATCCAGCATGAGCCACCAGTTGCGTGCCATTGATAACTTGCTGCACCGAGTCGGTGATCAGCCCCTTGATCTCTTTGGCTGCACCCGCACTGCGTTGGGCCAGTGTGCGAACCTCGCTCGCCACAACCGCGAAACCACGTCCCTGCTCACCGGCGCGGGCGGCTTCCACGGCGGCATTCAGCGCGAGAATATTGGTCTGGAAGGCAATGCCTTCGATCACCTCGATGATGTCAACAATCTTTTTGGAGCTGGTGCTGATGGCGTCCATGGTCACCACCACGTCGCCAACGACTGCGCCCCCACGTTCTGCAATGTTGGAGGCATTCAGGGCCAGGCCGCTGGCGGACTGGGCATGTTGGGCGTTTTGACGGATGGTGCCACTCAGTTCCTCCATGCGGGACGCGGTTTCTTTGAGCGAAGTGGCCTGCGCATCGGTGCGTTGGGACAGATCGGCATTGGCATGCGCAATTTCAGTCGATGCGGCCAGCAGGGGCTCAGAGGTTTCCTTGATGCGCGTGACCAGGTCGGTGAGGGTGTCTTCCATTGTTCCCATGGCACTGAGCAAGCGGCCAAATTCGCCTTCATGGTCCGATTCAAAGTCCTGGCTCAGATCACCAGACGCCACCGTCTCTGCAATATATATGGCCTTGTCCAACGGTGTTGTGATGCTGCGGGAAAGACCATAGACCGAGCCCACACCCACCAGCAGCGCAGCAACGCCTAGCGCCAGCATGAGGGCTCGCGTGGAGCCTGCGGTGCGCTCGGTGCTGGCAGCGTGGGATTCCAGCAATTGTTTGTGTTCCATCTCCATGGATTTGACTGAGCTTTGGAGGGCATTGAGGGATGACGCTGCCTGTGTGGCCAGCGCTTTGGAGTCGCCTGCGCCATTGGCAAGGTCCAGGAGTTTTTGGGTATTGGCCTGAGCCGCAGCCACCAGCTTGGCGGTGTGAGTGTCGTATTGGCGAATCAATTGCTGTTGTCCCGCACCGGAACCGGAGTTCAAGCGGAGTCCAATTTGCAGCAGCAAGGCCATCAATACCAGGACGGCGCCGACACACAGGCCTAACCGGGTGCTGACTTTTAAATGGGAGATGCTCATGGGAATCTTTCTTGTCGAGTTGTCTTTCTTGCAGTTACTTGCAGCCACTGGGCTGTTTTCGAACCCGGGCTGAACACGGCAGAGTCCCATTGATGGAGGTGCTTGTGTCAAATTTTCACGTGTTTGATGTCTTAATTTTCAAGAAACGCAAGATACCTGCGCCATCTGGTTTCTTTAAACAGCAAAAAGAACCGATGTTGCG
>JAUXQA010000032.1 GCA_030683195.1 Rhodoferax sp.
CCGTTGGGCCCGATCAGGGCATGGCGCGCGCCTTTTTTGAGATCCAGGGTGACGTTGTTGGTCGCGGTAATGCCACCAAACTTCATCACCAGACCCTTGGCCGAGAGCACGGTCTGCGCGGCGCTCATGACTTGCCCCCTGCTGCGCGCGGCTTGAACCAGGTCCAGGGGCGAATGAGGCGTTCACGCCCCACCAGCACCAACACCACCAAAAACAGGCCAATCCAGAAGGTCCAATACTGCGGCGTGATGCTTGAGATCACGTCCTGCATCAGTTTGAACACAATCGCCCCCGCCACGCCCCCGTACAGCCAGCCCACACCGCCAATGACCAAAATCAGCATCACATCAGCCGAGCGGTGAAACTCAAACACATCCAGCGAGGCAAAGCCACTGGTTTGCGCCAGCAAGGCGCCCGCTGCACCGGCCACGGCCGCTGCCACGGTGTAGATCACCATCAGGTGTCGGTTAACCGGAATGCCGATGGCCATGGCCCGAAGCCGGTTGTCCCGGATCGCCTTCAGCGTGGCGCCAAACGGCGACTGCACAAAACGCCGAGCCAACACAAAAAGCAGCAGCAACACAGTCAGTGAATACCAGGCCGCCGTGCGCCCGCTCAAGTCAAATTCAAACTGCCCCAGCAGCGGCCCCATGACCACACCCTGCAGGCCGTCGGCCCCGCCAGTGAGCCAGTCCAGCTTGTTGGCCAGCTCCATCAAGATCAGGCCTACCCCCAGCGTGACCATCAGCCGGGTGAGATCGGTCCCGCGCAAAATGGTGACGCTGCACAAGGCACCCAGCAGGGTGGCCGTTGCCACGCCAAACAGCAGGCCCACCAACGGGTCTGGCATGACCAGCTTGGCAAACAAGGCCGCAGAATACGCGCCCATGCCAAAAAACGCCGCGTGTCCCAAGGACACGATGCCGGTGTAGCCCAGGATCAAATCCAGAGACAAGGCAAACAGCGCCACGATCGCAATCTCATTGATGATGAGCGCATGGCTTTGCAACAACAGCGGCGAGGCCAGAGCCAACAGCCACAGCGCGTATTCCCAAGGCTTCCAGCGGCTGTTCTCCAGCAGTTGGGTTTGTAGCTTGTTCATCACTTGCCCCCCCGGCGCACAAACAGGCCCTGCGGGCGCCAGATCAAAATCAGGATCATCAGGCTGTACACAATGAATCCGCCCAGTTTGGGCACGTAGTACTTGCCCGCCACATCAGCAATGCCCAGCAAAATCGCCGCCAGGAGCGGTCCGGTGATGCTGGAGGTGCCGCCCACGGCCACCACAATCAAAAAGTAAATCATGAACTTGAGCGGAAAGCTGGGGTCCAGGCCCAGCACCTCGGCGCCCAGCGCGCCCCCCAGGCCCGCCAGGCCCGAGCCCACGGCAAACGTGCCCAAAAACACCGCATTCACGTTGATGCCCAGACCGGCTGCCACGCGCTGGTCATCCACCGAGGCGCGCAAGCGGCTGCCAAAGCGGGTGCGGGTCAACACATATTGCAGGGCCACGGTGAGCGCCGCGCACACCGCGATGATGAACAGGCGGTAGTGGCCCATGCCCAGCATCCAGTCGCCCTCGCCCAGTTCGGTACGGCCCTTGAGCCATTCGGGCAGCTGGATGTTTTGTTGGCTGGAGCCAATGAAGTAGTCCACACTGGCTACGGCCATGAAGGTCAACCCAATTGAAAAAAGCACCTGATCCAGATGCGGCTTGTTGTACAGCGGTCGATACAAGGTGCGCTCCAGCACACCGCCCAAGAGCGCCGAGCCCAAAAAAGCCAACGGCAGGCACACCAAAAACGGCACACCAAACTTTTGCATCAGCAACACGGTGATGTAACCGCCGGCCATGGCAAAGGCCCCATGCGCGAGGTTGATGAAATTCATCAAGCCCATGGTCACCGCCAGGCCCACAGCCAGAATGAACCACAGCATGCCGTAGGCGATGCCGTCAAAAAGAAGGGTCAGCATAGTGAAAATGACGTTCGGACCGGCTCTGTCGATCAACTCGACTGAATCGGTCCGAACGGAGTGGGTTGGTTGTGGAAGACTGGGGATGCTTATTTGTTCTTGCCGGGGTCTTTGACGTCTTTGATCACGTCAAATTCCACGTTGTACAACTGACCGTCCTTGCGCTCGACTTTGCGCAGGTAGATGTCTTGCACCACATCACGGGTTTGGGCGTCAATGAACATCGGGCCACGTGGGCTCTCGAAGATCTGGCCCTTCATGGCCGCCAGCAAGGCGTCGCCGCCGCCCTGGCCCTTGGTGGCCTTGAGCGCTTCATAAATGACCCGCATGCCGTCGTAACCGCCTACCGCCATGAAATTGGGGCGCAAACCCTTGTTGGCCTTACTGAACGCTTCAACGAACTTCTTGTTGGTGGCAGAGGGGTGCGCCGCGGAGTAGTGGTGCGACGTGACCACGCCCAAAGCACCGTCACCCATGTCGTTGAGTTGATCGTCATCGGTGATGTCGCCCGTGCCGATCAGTTTGATGCCGGCCTTGTCCATGCCGCGTTCCAAAAACTGCTTCATCACGGCTGCACCGGCGCCGGAGGGCACAAACACGAACAGCGCGTCGGGCTTGGCGTCACGCACTTTTTGCAGGAACGGGGCAAAGTCCGGGCCACGCAGGGGCACACGCAAGGACTCGGTGACCTGCCCACCATTGAAGGTGAGACGCTCTTTGAAGTATTTCTCTGCGTCAATGCCGGGACCGTAATCACTCACCAAGGTCACCACCTTCTTGATGCCGTTTTTAGGCGCCCAGTCGCCCATCGCCACAGCTGCCTGGGGCAGTGTGAAACTGGTACGAACAATGTAGGGAGAAGCCTGAGTGATGCTGCTGGTGGCAGCGGCCATCACCACTTGCGGGGTCTTGGACTGCGTGGCGATAGGCGCAGTGGCGAGGGCTGAGGGCGTGATGCCAAAGCCCGCCAACACGTTAACCTTGTCATTCACCACCAACTCTTGCGCCAGGCGCTTGGTGACATCAGGAATGCTGGTGTCGTCCTTGACGATCAGTTCAACTTTTTTGCCCGCGACCATGTCCCCATGCTGGGCCATGTAAAGACGGGCCGCCGCTTCAATCTGGCGGCCGGTGGAGGCTTGCTGGCCCGTCATGGGGAGAATCAGACCAATCTTGAAGGTTTTGTCTTGCGCTATTGAATGGGTAGCAGCCAAAGATGCCACAGCGAGGGCTGCGGCATGAAGGAATAGTCTTTTTTGCATGATGTGTCTGAGGAATTTTTTGGGGTTTTTCAAGCCAACGCCGACTGTGACGGCATCCGGGCTGGATCGCAATAGATTTTATTGACTCGTTGTTATAACAATCTGGAATAACTACACGCCGCTCCTTACGCATCCGGGCGGTAGGCGCAGTCCAGGGTGATGCGCCCCACCACGCGGGACACACAGACGCAGATGCGGTGGTTTTCAGCCTTCTCCCGCTCGCTCAAAAACACATCGCGGTGGTCAATTTCGCCCTCCAAAGCCGTCACGTCCAGGGCGCACAGGCCGCATTCGCCCCGGCGGCAGCCTGACATGGCTTGTACGCCCGCCATCTCCAGAGCGTCGAGCAGGCTGCTGTCGGCAGGCACTTCAATGTCCAGATTCTGGCGCGCGATGCGGGCCTGAAATGCCTGCGGCGCCAGGCGCCCGCTGGTGCCAAAGGTCTCAAAGCGCAAGTCGGCGGCTGGTCGTCCCGCTTGGCTCCAGGCTTGTCGGGCGGCATCGAGCATGGGGGCCGGGCCGCAAAAATAGAGTTGCCCGCCGGGTGCCAGAGCGGCAATCTCGGCGGCGAAATCAAGCGTTTGGCCACGCGATGCATCCACCAAGTGCAGGCCCTCACCCAAAGCCTCTCGCAGCCTGGGTGCATAGGCCAGCTCGCTTTCGGTTCGGGCGGCCAGCACCATGTGCACC
>JAUXQA010000040.1 GCA_030683195.1 Rhodoferax sp.
CAAGCCCACGCCACTTCCACCGGCGGGCGTGACGGCAGCACCAAAACGTCAGACGGTCTGCTGGACCTCAAGCTCAGCGTCCCCAAAGAAATGGGCGGTGCGGGCGGCGGCGTCAACCCCGAGCAGCTGTTTGCTGCCGGCTACAGCGCCTGCTTTATTGGTGCGATGAAATTTGTCGCTGGCGCACAAAAGATCACCATGCCGGCTGATGCGTCGATCGATGCCACAGTGGGCATTGGCCAGATTCCTGCGGGCTTTGGCATTGAAGTGCAAATGGTGGTTCATTTGCCCGGCATGGACCGCGAAGTGGCCCAAGCCCTCATCAACAAGGCGCATGAGGTCTGCCCCTACTCCAACGCAACGCGCGGCAACATTGAAGTGAGCCTGACCCTGGCGTAAATACAGCCCAGGCTGGCAAACCCAGTCTGTCGCTTTGGCGGCCCACCCCGATTGTCGGGGTGGGCCGTTTCGTTTATGGTTCCGGAATGACTACGCTTGATCTCCTTATTCGCAAAGACCAGCTCACCACCACCGAGCTGCGCCACTCCCCACAATTGCCGCTGAACCCGGGCGAAATACGCATGCGGATTGACTCGTTTGCGCTGACCTCCAACAACATCACCTACGCGGCGTTTGGCGATGCGATGAATTACTGGTCGTTTTTCCCCGTGACTGCGGCAGATGCCAGCCTGTGGGGTCGTATTCCGGTGTGGGGGTTTGGCACCGTGGTGGCGTCGGAGCATTCCGACGTGGCACTGGGTGAGCGGTTCTATGGTTATTACCCCATGTCCAGCCATGTGGTGCTGCAGCCTGCGCGCACATCGTCCGCCGGGTTTTCGGACGGTGCGGCGCACCGCGCCAGTCTGCACCCGGTTTACAACCAGTATGTGCGCTGTAGCGCCGACCCTTTTTACACGGCCGAGTCTGAGGACACGCAGGCCCTGCTGCGCCCGCTGTTCACCACCTCCTGGCTGATTGATGACTTTTTGGCGGATAACCAGTTTTTTGGTGCGGCCGAGCCGGGTGGTCCACCGGCCACCCTGATCTTGTCCAGTGCCTCCAGTAAAACAGCTTTTGGCACCGCGTTTCAACTGGCTCAGCGCGACGGCGTGGAGGTCGTGGGATTGACGTCAGCGGGCAACGTGGCGTTTTGTGAGAGCCTGGGCTGCTACCACCGTGTGCTGACCTATGAGCAACTTGACCAGATCAATGCCGATGCGGCGTGTGTCTACATTGACTTTGCCGGCAACGCCGAATTGCGCCGGGCCATTCACACCCGCTTCACCCAATTGCGCTACAGCAGCTCCATTGGCGGCACCCATGTGGACCAACTCGGCGGCGCCAAAACGCTGCCGGGGCCTAAACCGACCCTGTTTTTTGCCCCGGCCCAAATCAAGAAGCGCAGCGGGGAGTGGGGTGCCCAGGGCTTGGGCCAGCGCCTGCTGCAGGCGTGGCAAACCTTCACGGCTCGCGTGAACGACCCCCAAAACCCGTGGCTGGTGGTGCACCATCACCGGGGTGCCGATGCAGTGGCCTTGACCTATCAAAAGGTACTGGGCGGGCGAGGTGACCCGCGAGAGGGGCACATACTCACGCTGCAAGAGCGTGAGTAGCCTTGGCAGCTCGTGGGCATGGTCATTGATTTCATCAGACAGGCAGCCCCGCGTGTGCTGGTAAGCTGACCGGCTCACCTACGCAAGCCCTCATGATCAGAATTCTTTACGCCAGCCAATCCACCCACGACATCACCGACCAGCAAGTTCACGATATTCTGACTTCATCACGGCGGAATAATCCTGGCCACGGCATCACGGGGGTGCTCATTCACGGTGGCGGGCTGTTCATGCAAGTGCTGGAAGGTCCGGAGCAAAGCACCTTGCGCCAGTACGTGAGAATTCTGGACGACCGACGCCATGGCGACTGCAAGATCATCCACATCACGCCCACTGACCATCGGATTTTTAAAAAATGGTCGATGGGGGTCATCAAATGTGACCCTTTGCAGTTTCAGCAGATTGCCAAGCTGCGCGAGCGCCGCTTTGAATCGGTGCCAGCAAAAGACTTCACCTCGGAGATGGGTGAATTTGTCAAGATGTTGAATACCGGGCAAGCACATCCAGACGCCAGCCTGCCCGTGGAAGCCCTGAGCTGAGATCCAGCAGCAGGCTTCCAATCGCCCCTATCTTCCTGTGTGAGGGGGCACTTCGCGCGACAATGCAGGCATGTTGTCTGCCCCCCCATCTCCCACCGCCCTTCATCCTTTTGAGTCGCTCACGCCTGATGTGGTCATGGACGCGCTGGCCAGCGTCGGCCTGTTTGGTGACGGGCGCCAGCTCGCCCTGAGCTCGTACGAGAACCGTGTCTACCAGTTGCATCTGGAGGACGGGCAGGCTGTGGTGGCCAAGTTTTACCGGCCCGAGCGCTGGAGTGAGGCGCAAATCCTGGAGGAGCATGCGTTCTCTGCCGAACTGATGGCAGCTGAAATCCCGGTGGTCGGGCCTTTGACGCTCAACGGAGCCACCTTGCACCACTTTGGGGGCTTCGCTTTCAGCGTGAGCCCCCGCAGGGGCGGGCGGCCGCCGGAACTGGACGACCCAGACGTGCTGGAGTGGATCGGCCGCTTTCTGGCCCGCATCCACACCGTGGGCGTGGCCAGACCTTTTGTGCACCGGCCGGCCTTGAACCTCCACACCTTTGGTGTGGAGTCGCGAGACTGGCTGCTGGCGAATGAGCGCATCCCGCTGGACGTGCAATCGGCCTGGAGCAAGGCGTCTCAGGATGCTCTTGATTTAATAGCTACTTACCCAGATATAACGCCGGCTAGAGGTTCAAAAGATTCAAAAAACTCATATTCTGACCCCGTCAGGCTGCTGCGCCTGCATGGCGACTGCCACCCGGGCAATATCCTGTGGACACCGCTGGATTCGCCCAGCAGCGCGGGGCCCGGTCCGCACTTTGTGGATCTGGATGACGCCCGCAGCGGCCCCGCCGTGCAAGACCTGTGGATGCTGCTCAGCGGGGACCGCCAGCAGCGCAGCCGCCAATTGGGCGCGCTGGTGGATGGTTACGAGCAGTTTCGCGAGTTTGACCGGCGCGAGCTCGCCCTGATCGAACCCCTGCGGACCCTGCGCCTGATTCATTACAGCGCCTGGCTGGCCCGGCGTTGGGACGACCCCACTTTTCCCATCAATTTTCCGTGGTTCGGCTCCAGCGATTATTGGCAGGGTCAAGTGCAAATGTTTGAGGAGCAAATGGAGGCCATGCAGGAAGACCCGCTGGTGGTTTGAGGCCTGCAGCCCGGTACACTTGAAGGAGAGAGATTTTTTCTCTGGAGACCTTGATACCCCATGGCAGAGGGACGAGTAGAGAGTAAACCGATGACCGAAGACAAACTCACCGCGCTGTCCAGCAACGCTGGCGTTCACGGGGAAAACCTGACTGATCATTTGCGCATGGTGCACAGCGTGATCTCGTCCCGCTATCCCCATATCGACCGGGTGGCGCTGGCGACTTACGATGTGCCCACCGATACCCTCAAGACCTTTGTCAGCAGCAACCGCGACGAGGTCATGCTGACGCACTACGAAACCCCCCTGAGCCAGGTGCCCTCTTTGGCACTGCTGGCCAGCAAACGCCAAAGCCGGATCATCGAAGACATCGCCGTCACCCTGACGGCCGACAGCACGCACACCGCCTGGCTCAAGACGCAGGACTATCGGTCCAGTTTTACGCTTCCCATTTACCGCGGCGAGCAGCTGGCTGGTTTTTTGTTCTTTGACTCCAAGCTGTCCCATGCGTTTGACGCGGATACCGCAAGCTTTCTGGAGATGTTTGCCCACCTGATTTCGCAGATGTATCTGTTGCAACTGCAGGTCGTGCACGGCATGGTGGGCACGGTTCACCTGGCTAGCGGGCTGGCCCGCCTGCGAGACCTTGAAACCGGGCAGCACCTGGAGCGCATGGCATCGTATTCCCGCCTGATGGCTCGCGGGCTGGCGACTTCGCACGGGCTCACCGACGAATTCATCGAATACGTGTTCTTGTTTGCACCCTTGCATGACATCGGCAAGGTGGGCATTCCCGACAAGGTGCTTCTCAAGCCCGGCAAGCTTGATGCTGACGAGTGGGTCATCATGAGGCGCCATGTGGAGATCGGCGAGTCGATCATCGACCAGATGGACATGAGTCTGGGCAGCAAAATGGCCAATGCGATCATGCGAAACATTGTTTCTGGGCACCACGAGCGGGGTGATGGCTCCGGTTATCCACGCGGATTGTTGATGGCCCAGATACCGATCGAGGCGCGCATCGTCGCGGTCGCTGATGTGTACGACGCCCTCTCGAACCGCCGACCCTACAAAGCGGCCTGGACCGAGGAGGCCATTGCTGCCGAGTTGTCCAAGGAAGTTGCCATGGGTCGGCTGGACAAGGACTGTGTGGACGCCCTGTGGGCTGCACACAGCGAGCGATCCGCCATCCAGGTACGACTGGCTGACCCAAGCGCCACGCTGCCCACCCCACCCTAACGCACTCGCCCGCGCTCAGAAGCCGACTATGCAATCAGCCACCCTGCCGGACAACGAAACCTCCCGCCTTGCCGCCCTCAGGCGCCTCGACGTCCTGGACAGTGGGCCGGAAGCCGAGTTTGAGGCTTTGGTTCGGGTCGCCTCGCTCGTTTGCGGTGTACCGATCTCTCTCATCAGCCTGATTGACAGCGAGCGTCAATGGTTCAAGGCCAACATCGGCCTGCCCGGTGTGACGGAAACACCAAGGAGCCTGGCCTTTTGTGCCCATGCGATCCTGGACGAGCAACTTCTTGAAGTGCCTGATGCGACCCGGGACCCCCGCTTTTTTGACAATCCGTTGGTGACCACCGCACCCGACATCCGCTTTTACGCCGGACAGCCCATTGTGCTTAAAGACGGTAGCCGCATCGGCACCCTGTGTGTGATCGACCGTGAGCAGCGCCAGTTGTCGGTGGAGCAGCGCGTGATCATGCGAGCACTCGCCGTGGCGGCGGCCAAGGCCTTCGAGGGACGCCAGGCGATGCTTGCGCAGCACAAAACTGAAAATGAGCTGCTCAAAAGCAAGGCCATGCTGGAGCGTACAGGCGCTTTGGCTGGTGTAGGGGGCTGGGAGATTGATCTCGTGGCCCGCACCATGGACTGGGCCGAGGAAGCTCGCAGAATTCACGGGATGGCGCCGGGTTATTCGCCGACCCTGAACGAGGCCCTGAACTTTTTTGCGCCTGATGCGCAGCCGCAGATTCGTGCAGCGCTGCAAGCCAGCCAGGACTCTGGCCAGGGCTGGGACCTGGAGCTGCCCCTGATGAGCCGTGGTGGTGCATGCATCTGGGTGAGGGCGCTGGCCACGGTGGAGTTTGACGGGGGGAAGCCCGCCCGGCTGGTGGGCGCGTTTCAGGACATCACCTTGCTCCGACAGGAGCGACTGGCGCTGCTTGAATCCCAGGAGCGCGTGCGGCTCGCTACCGAGGTCGGTGGCATCGGTATCTGGAGCATGGACATCCGCGCCGGCTCGGTGAGCTGGGACGCGCAGACCTACCGGCTCCTCGGGCTCGACCCGTCTGACCCTGCGCCCATCAATGACCTGTGGCACCGCCACGTGCATCCGGACGATCAGGCAGCGGTCAACCACGCCCTGCAGGAGTCAATCACTACAGGGGAACACTATGCGTGTGAGTTTCGAGCGGTCTGGCCCGACCAGACCATTCGCTATTTGATGGGCTATGGCCGTGTCAGTCTTGGCGCCAACGGTCAAGTGGTGGCTCTTGTGGGTACCAATATGGACGTAACACAGGCCAGGCACTACGCCGAGTCGCTCAAGGAGGCCCGCGACAAGGCCGAGCAAGCCAGCCAGAGCAAGGGCCAATTTCTGGCCAACATGAGCCACGAAATCCGCACGCCCATGAATGCTATTTTGGGCATGCTCAACTTGTTGCAAAAAACTCACCTGAATGCGCAGCAGCGAGACTACGCCAGCAAGGCCGGGGGTGCTGCCAAGTCGCTGCTGGGCTTGCTCAATGACATTCTGGATTTCTCCAAGGTGGATGCCGGCAAGTTGACGCTGGAGTGTGAGCCCTTTTCACTGGAGAAACTACTGCGCGAGCTCTCGGTGGTCCTTTCAGCCAATGTGGAATCAAAAAATCTGGAGATATTGTTTGATGTGGACCCCGCCCTGCCAGATGTGGTGGCGGGCGACGCCATGCGCTTGCAGCAGGTGCTCATCAACCTGGGTGGCAATGCGGTCAAGTTCACCTCGCAAGGGCAGGTGGTGATCGCGCTGCGCTGCGCCAGCCAGACCGATGAAGCCGTGACCATTGAGTTCGAGGTCAAAGACACGGGTATCGGCATTGCGCCCGAAAGTCTGGCCAACATATTCAGCGACTTTTCCCAGGCAGAGGCTTCCACCACCCGACGCTTTGGCGGCACCGGTTTGGGGCTGGCCATTTGCAAGCGCCTCGTGAAGTTGATGGGCGGCGAGATCCGCATCACCAGCACACCGGGCGTGGGCAGCACGTTTGCATTTTTTGCGGTGTTGCAACGCGTGCGGGTCATCCCCGCTGAGCTGCTCCCACCGGCCAGCCTTGCGCTGGCGCCCCAACGTGTGTTGGTGGTGGACGACAACCCCGTCGCGGGCGACTTGATGCAACGTATGTTGCAATCCTTGGGCTGGACCGCTGATCGGGCTTGCAGTGGCGCCCAGGCGCTGGAGATGACGGGTGCACGCATAGGCCCCGATCACCCCGCGTTTCCCTATGACGTGGTGGTGGTTGACTGGCAAATGCCCGGTATGGACGGCTGGGAGACCACCCGGCGCATTCGGCACATCAGCCAGTCTTGCCCAGGTCCACAACCCGTGGTGATCATGGCCACCGCCCACGGACGCGAAACCCTGGCTCAGCGCTCTCAAATCGAGCAAGACATGCTCAACGGATTTCTCGTCAAACCCATGACCGCAGCCATGGTGCGAGAGGCTGTGGCCAGCACCCTGGCCGGCCAGGCTGGGCTCGGGCAGGAAGACGGCCGGCGCAGCAGCCACAGGGGCCTCAATGGCCTGCGCATTTTGGTGGTCGAAGACAATTTGATCAACCAGCAGGTGGCCGAAGAGTTGCTGGTATCAGAGGGCGCCATGGTTTTTCTGGCCGCCAATGGACAACTCGGCGTTGAGGCCGTGGCAGCCGCCGAACCGCAGTTTGACGTGGTGCTGATGGACCTTCAGATGCCGGTGCTGGACGGCTTTGGCGCCACACGGGTCATTCGTCAGCAGTTGGGCTTGACCCAGCTGCCGATCGTAGCCATGACGGCCAACGCACTGGCCAGTGACCGCGATGCCTGCCTTGCTGCAGGCATGGACGAGCACGTGGGCAAACCATTTGATTTAGCCGAACTGGTAGCTTTGCTGGGTCGGCTCACGGGAATTGATCCAGCCTTGCCAGCGGCGCTGGCGAGAGAATCCGTTTTGCCGACTGCGCTGGTGGTGCCCGGTCTGGATGTGGCTGCCGCCCTGGCGCGCATGTCGGGCATGAAGTCGCTGTATGTGCGCACGGCGCGGGATTTCTCCCAAGAATTGATCAAGCTCGCACCGGAACTTCGTCGTCTGCTGGAAGCGGACGAGAGCGGCCAGGCCGTGCGCTTACTGCACACCCTCAAAGGCAACGCCGGCACCCTGGGCGCCGAGGCCCTGTCTCGGGAGGCTGGGCAACTTGAACTCTTGTGCAGGACGCCTGCCGGCCGGATCACTTGCCTTGCGCGCCTGGGTACCCTGACGCAGCGGTGCGATGCCACCCGCCAGGCACTGGGTCAGGTCATTGATGCCTGGACGCCCGCAGACGGCAGCCCGGCGGCTGCGCATGCTGTGCCGCTGAATCACCAAGCCGCCAGTGCGGCATTGCGGGCGCTGGTTGCGCTATTGGTGGCCTCGGACTTGTCTGCGCTGGCGCTCTACGACAACAGCCGAGAGGCGTTGTCGGGCCTGTCAGCCGGGTTTGAAGCCGCCCTCACGACAGCGCTGGAAAACCTTGATTTTCAGGGCGCACATGCACAGTGCGTCGGCATGCTGGAGCAGCTTGACGCCCTTTGATCAACGCCCGTTGATCGCCAGCAACTCCACTTCAAACAGCAGCGTGGCATTGGGTGGAATCACCCCGCCTGCGCCGCGAGTGCCATAGGCAATGGCGGCGGGGCAGGTGAGCTTGGCCTTGCCGCCCACTTTCATGCGCTGCACGCCTTCTGTCCAGCATTTGATGACGCCGCTCAAGGGGAATTCAATGGCTTCATTGCGCTTATAGGAGCTGTCGAACTCCTTGCCATCCGGAAACGTACCGCGGTAGTGCACCTTGACCTTGTCGCTGGCCGTTGGGCTGGCACCCGTGCCGTCCTTGAGCGAGAGGTACACCAAGCCACTGGGGGTGAGCACCGCACCGGCTTCTTTTGCGGCAGCGGTGGTTACAGCGTCTTGCGCCCAGGTGGTTGACAAGGCAGTCAGGGAGAGAAGCAGGGCAGCGATGCGTTTGGCTTGTTTCATGGGTTGGGGTGTAAGAGGTTGCACAAGCGTGCATTGTCGCAGCGGTGCATGCCATGGACGGTGCCGCTGAACCAGCGCCTCGCCTGTGCTCCAATGGCAGGTCGAATTGACCTTGATATAAAAATGGAGCGAACCCATCGTGGCTACCCAGCAGTCCGGCAGCGTTGAGCCGGCGTTCTCCGGGATTCAATCGTCTGCCCAGAACCTCTCAGACCAGCTCAAGATCGTTCTGGGTCTGATCTCCTCGCGTTATCCGTTCATTGACAGGGTGGCCGTGGCGCTGTACGACCCGGCCACTGACCTGATCAAAACCTTCGTGAGCAGCAACCGGGATGGATCGGCTCTGCAGTGTTATGAGGTGCCCCTGGCTGAGGTGCCCTCCCTGGCAGAAATGGCTCGGTCGCGCCAGCGGCGGCTGGTGGGCGAGATTGACCAGACTTTTCTGGCGCAAAGCGAACACACACTCTGGCTGAAGGCCCAAAACTACCACTCCAGCTACACCACGCCTATTTTTCAAGGCGAAGAGTTGGCCGCTTTCCTGTTTTTTGACTCCCATCAGCCGCACGCGTTCAGCGAGGAGGTGGCGGTGTTTCTGGACTCCTTTTCGGACCTGATTGCGCAACTGTTCCTGATGCAGCAGCGCCTGGCCCATGGTATGGCCAGCACGATTCAGCTAGCGGTTGACTTGGCCCGCGTGCGGGACTTCGAGACCGGCCAGCACCTGGAGCGCATTGCCTACTTCTCGCGCATCATGGCCCGTGCGCTGGCCAAGAAGAAGGGCCTGACCGACGAGTACATTGAGTACCTCCAGCTGTTTGCCCCGTTGCATGACATCGGCAAAGTGGGCATCCCGGACCATGTGCTTCTGAAGCCGGGCCGGCTGGACGAACAAGAGTACGAGGTGATGAAGCGCCACGTCACCATTGGCGAAAACATCATTGACCGGATTGGCCGTGACATGGGCTTGCAGACCAGCCTGCCCAACCGCATCATGCGCAACATCGTGGCCACCCACCATGAGCGCGGTGATGGTTCAGGCTATCCCCGAGGCTTGACCATGGACCAAATTCCCTTGGAGGGGCGCATTGTGGCCGTAGCCGATGTTTACGATGCGCTGACCAATCGCCGGGCTTACAAGGCGCCGTGGAGCGAGGCGGAGGTGGAGGCCGAAATGCAGCGCCAGGCGCTGATCGGCCAGCTCGATGGGGAATGCGTCGAGGCGCTGATGGCCGCCCGCGAGGCGCGCGCCGCCATCAAGCTGCGCTTTGCCGACGACCACGGACCGTCCTGAGGCAGGCGGGAACTCAGTAACCGAACAGGCTTTTGTAGCTGTCCGTGGCCCAGCCAATATCCCGGGCGAACAAGTCCGGGTTGCGGTCGTTGTAGTCGATTTGCACCTGCTCGATCAGGTCCTGGTTGAACCGGTACTTGAAGTCCACCATGATGGCCTCGCGCGGGTCGCCGTTGACCAGCATGAAGCACAGGTTGTCGGGCAAGATGGGCGTCATTTCCTGATTTTTGGACAAGGACGTGATGTGCTGGGCAGCCATGCGACCGTGCCATATCGCCACGTGGCCGGCCTTGGGGTAGTGCCCGAAGAGGGGAGATACCGCACCGACTGCATCGCCAATGACAAAGACGCTGGTGTCGCCACGGGCGTGCAAAAACACCTCGTCCACATCGGCAAAACCATTGACCGGTTTGCCCCCTGCGTCCATCTTCACCAAGTCCGCCATGCGGCACAGCATGCCGGCCTGGTGTGGCGCCATCAGGATGGCATCGTCAAACTTGAACTCGCCCACGGCAGTGACCACGCGCTTGTTGAACGGGTCGACTTCCTTGATCTTGGCATTGGGGACATACGTGATCTGGTCCTTGTACAACTCCTCAAAGGCGCGCTTGAAGCCTGCGCCG